>CAMDSI010000001.1 GCA_945906915.1 Spirosoma fluviale
TATTTTCTGATTTCAATGAATCCTTTTTTGATACTAATGGATTAGCAGATTTAGCTAAATTAAATCCAACAGATTTCCCTGTCGTTTCAGGAAGATTAGGGTCTTGCGTAGCTAGACCTAGTAAAATAGTATGTGTTGGCCTTAATTATGCTGATCATGCTAAAGAGACTGGTGCAGAGATTCCCAAGGAACCTATATTATTTTTTAAAAGTACAACAGCTTTGTCAGGTCCCAATGATGATATCATCCTTCCTAAAAATTCTACTAAGACAGACTGGGAAGTAGAATTAGCGATTGTGATTGGTAAAAAAGCATCCTATGTTTCAGAGGAAAACGCCTACGAATATGTAGCTGGTTATTGCTTGCACAACGATCTATCCGAACGCGAATACCAATTAGAACGTGGAGGAAACTGGTCAAAAGGGAAGGGATGTGATTCTTTTGCGCCTTTGGGACCCTATTTAGTCACAAAAGAAGAGATAACAAATGTGCATCAACTAAGCATGTGGCTAAATGTGAATGGTAAAAGATTTCAGACTAGCAGCACAGATCAATTGATTTTCAATGTACCACAAGTCGTTTCGTATATCTCCCAGTTTATGACGTTATTACCCGGCGATGTTATTAGCACAGGAACTCCCCATGGGGTAGGTCTTGGATTTAATCCACCAATTTATTTAAAACTAGGAGACGTGGTGACTTTAGGAATGGATGGATTAGGAGAACAACAGCAAAAAGTAATCGCTTATCAGGGATGATTGATTCACATCAACATTTTTGGAATTATAACGAAGAAAGAGACACCTGGATAACACCAGAAATGTCCATTCTTCGTTCAGATTATTATCCTAATTACAGCGAAACACTATTTAGAGACCAAGGTTTTACTGGCTGCATAGCCGTTCAAGCTGATTCATCGGAAGAGGAGACCTTGTTTTTACTCGCCCTGGCGGAACAAAATGAATTCATCCAAGGAGTGGTAGGTTGGGTCGATTTACAAAGTAAGATTATCGAAGATCGCCTAGCTTATTTAACTCAATTTGAAGCCATTAAAGGTTTTCGACATATCGTTCAAGGGGAAAAAGACCCCCTTTTTCTAGCTAGAAAAGAATTCATTAAAGGAGTAAAGACTTTAGCGAGTTTCGATTTAACCTATGATTTGTTGATTTATCCTCATCAATTGAAATCAGCCATTACTTTTTGTGAATCCTGCGATGATCAAAGAATCGTTTTAGATCATTTGGCAAAGGCGCCATTAAAGTCAGGGAATATTCAGGAATGGAAGAAAGAAATTCAAGCTTTCTCTCGTTTATCCCACGTTTCAGCTAAAATTTCCGGAATTGTGACTGAGGCGAAAGATCAATCGTGGACGCAGCAACAAGTGAATGAGATAGTAGGAGTAGCTATGGAGGTATTTGGTCCGGAAAGACTCATGATTGGAAGTGATTATCCTGTTGTTTTAGTAAATTCATCACTGGAACGTTGGGTACTATCGTTTCAAGAAGCTTTAGGAGGCTTAAGTGAAACCGAAAAAGACAAGATATACCGTAAAAACGTTACACAGTTTTATCAATTGTAAACACTATGAATTTAGGATTAAGAGAGAAAGTCATCATAGTAACAGGTGGAGCTAAGGGAATTGGAGAAGGAATATCCGAATCTTTAGCTTTAGAGTCAGCTATGGTGGCAATAGTAGGCAGAAATGAAACTGATAACTTACGTTGCATAGAGAAAATTCAGGCCACCGGAGGACAAGCATTTTCCTTCGTAGCTGATTTAAGTAATCCATCGGAATGCGCTCAAGTTGTAGATAAAATAGCAGCTACTTTCGGGAAAATAGATGGTTTAGTTAATAATGCAGGTCTAAATGACGGAGTTGGTCTGGAAACAGGGAATTACGAAAAATTCATTCAATCCATCAATGCTAATTTGACACATTATTATTTAATGGCTCAGGCTTGTTTGCCTTATTTAAAGAAGAGTAAAGGAGCTATCGTAAATATTGGATCTAAAACAGCAGAGACTGGCCAGGGAAACACCTCCGGTTATGCTGCCTCTAATGGAGGACGCAATGCATTAACGCGCGAATGGGCTTTGGAATTAAGAGATTACGGAATTAGAGCTAATTCAGTTATTGTGGCGGAATGCTATACACCCATGTATGAAAAATGGATACAAACGCTTGATAATCCTAAGGAAAAACTAGCGAGCATTACAGAAAAAATACCATTAGGTCAACGCATGACCACAAAAGAAGAAATAGGAGATATGGTCACTTTCCTTTTATCTCCTAAATCAAGCCATACCACCGGACAAATTATTCATGTGGATGGAGGATATGTTCACCTGGATAGAGCTATTTCATGAGAACTTTTGACACATTTGAGAGTCCCGGATTAATCGTTTATCCCGATCGCGTTAAACGTAATATTGCCAAAGTACTTGAAATGGTAAATGGCAATCCAAATCGTTTACGTCCGCACATCAAAACGCACAAAACAAAAGAGGTAAACGATCTATTATTAGCAGCTGGTATTACTAAGTTCAAATGTGCCACCATTGCCGAAGCGGAACTCTTAGCTCTATCTGAAGCACCAGATGTACTTATTTCCATGCAATTGATCGGACCTAATTTAGGCCGTTTCAAACAAATGGTAGAGCATTACCCTAAAACTACTTTCTCCTCCATCGTAGACGATGCCTTAGCTGCCTCAGAATTGGATAGAACTTTTGCGAAAAGCCCAATAGGTGTTTTTGTCGATTTAAATATGGGTATGAATCGCACCGGTATCAAGCCTAATAACGCTTTTGCCTTGGTTCAGCACATTCATTCTTTGCCAAATCTACAATTAAGAGGATTACACGCCTACGATGGCCATATACGAGACAAAGTGTATGAAGAACGACGAAGCCACGTCGAAACGGAGTTTAAGCCTTTACACGTGTTATTAGAACAAATTGAAATAACTAATCTTGAATTAATCGTTTCAGGTACACCTAGCTTTCTGGTACACCACAAAAATCCACAATTTACGTGTAGCCCTGGAACGTTTGTATTCTTTGATGCGGGTTATGCAGAATTATTTCCTGATAAAACCTTTGAATTTGCAGTGGAGGTTATCGCGAGAATTATTTCCAAACCTACTCCATCAACCATTTGCCTAGATTTAGGACATAAGTCTGTAGCAGCTGAAAATCCAATCGATAACCGAGTGCGTTTTATAGACCATCTAGATTGGATTTTAAAGTCTCAAAGTGAAGAACATGGGATTGTAGAAGTAGGTGATAGTTCAAATTACGAAATTGGTGACATCGTCAGAATGATTCCGTACCACATTTGTCCCACAGTAAACCTTCATTCGCATCTACAAGTAATTGATGGTGGATTATGGGAGGTCAAAGCTAGAAATCGTAGACTATGCTATTAATCGATGCACATTTAGACTTAAGTATGAACGCACTCGAATGGAATCGGGATTTACGTTCTACTATCAAGGAAATTAATGAACGAGAAAAGTCTTTAACAGATAAACCAGATCGTGGAAATGCCACAGTTTGTCTAGAAGAATTGCGGAAGGGAAATGTAGGAATCGTGGTTGCTACACAAATAGCACGGTATGTGGCTCCAGATTCTAGTTTACCGGGCTGGAATAGTCCTGAACAAGCTTGGGCTCAAACACAAGGACAATTAGCCTATTATAAGGCTTTAGAACGTACGGGGGATTTAAGACCTATACGGAATCTATCTGAATTACATGATCACTTAACACAATGGGAATCTGAAAATCATACCATTGGCTATATTCTAAGTCTAGAAGGAGCTGATTCTATAGTCTCCTTAGAATACCTTGAAATTGCCTATCATTATGGTTTACGCGCTTTAGGTCCCGCTCATTATGGTCCAGGTCGCTACGCTCAAGGAACAAATGCAACAGGTGGAATCGGGGTAGCAGGTAAAGATCTTTTACGCAAGATGATGGATTTAAACATCATTTTAGATGCGACGCATTTATGCGATGATAGTTTTTGGGAAGCGATGGAATACCACCAAGGTCCTGTCTGGGCGAGTCACCAAAACTGCCGCACCCTAGTGGATCACAACCGGCAATTCAGTGATGAACAATTGAAAGAGATTATAAGCAGAGGTGCGGTAATAGGAATGCCTATGGATGCGTGGATGATGGTTCCAGGATGGGTTAGGGGCGAATCAACGCCAGTAAACAAGAACGTGACGCTTCATACCTTAATTGACCATCTGGTGCATATCTGTGATTTAGCTGGAAATACCGAACATGTCGGATTGGGTACAGATTTAGATGGAGGATTTGGAAAGGAACAATGTCCGGCTGATATCGAAACAATCGCTGACTTACAAAAACTACCTGATTTACTAGTAAGCAGAGGATTTTCTGACGGCGATGTCGTCAAATTTTGCCACTCAAACTGGTTGAATTTCTTAGAGAAAGCCTGGACCTAAGCTAGCGGGGGTGGACTTACACTCGTCCAGCCACCATCTACGATTAAGGTTTGACCAGTAATGTGTTTGGCCTTATCACTTAAAAAGAAACAAACGGCCTCTGCTATATCTGCTACATCCGCTGGTTTACCTAAGGGAGTTAAACGACTCCATTCTTTCAAATAATTTGCATCTTTCTCCGTTCGTTCTGTCATCGTTGCGCCAGGAGATACAGAATTAATACGAATTTGAACAGGGGATAAGTCAATGATCAAATTTTGAACTAATTGATTTAAAGCGGCTTTCGTCATTCCATAGGCTGCTAAATCGGGATGCGCCTGATGACCGGTAACAGAAGATGTCACTACAATGGAACCAGAATTACCCTCAGAGCGAATAGCCGTAGCCACTTCCTGAATTAAGAAAAACGTTCCTTGAATATTTAAGTCAAGCAAAGACTTCATGGATTCAGGGCTATAATCCCAAAAACTACCAAAAGTCGTAATCCCCGCATTACAAACGCATCCAGCTAACTCCCCAGGTAAAGTTTGAGCAAATGCTACCAATTCCTTGATAAAATGAGGTGAACTAACGTCCCCAGCTTTAACATAAGGTCCTGACAAAAGTGAAGGATCAATGTCATTCATAACGACTAAATGTCCTTCCTCCATCAATTGCAAGGCAATTTGATGTCCGATTCCTTGGCCAGCGCCAGTGACGATGTATTTTTTCATCTAGTGCGAATCACGTGTTACAATAGATCCGGAACCACCCTTCAAGAAATCAAAATCAGCACCTAAATCTGCTTGCTCCACATGATCAATAAATAGACCCACATAACCACGAATAGTTTTAGGTTTTTCAAGCGGCTGCGCTAATTTTCTAGCGGCTAATTCGTCCTCCGATACTTCCCAGTTAATTGTCCTGTTTTCCACATCTAACGCAATAAAATCACCATTTTGAACCCAATTTAAGGGACCTCCTGCCGCTGATTCAGGTGAAATATGTAAAACAACCGTGCCATATCCTGTTCCACTCATTCGGCCGTCTGAAATACGTACCATATCTTTTACGCCTTTTTCTAATAATTTCTTAGGGATACCCATATTGCCGACTTCTGCCATTCCTGGATAACCTTTAGGCCCTACATTCTTTAAAACCAGTACCGAAGAAGCATCCACGTCTAATTCTGGGGAATCAATTCGCGCATGATAATCTTCAATATTTTCAAATACAACTGCCTTACCTCGGTGATTAAACAATTCTTTTGATGCTGCAGATGGCTTTAAAACAGCTCCATTAGGGGCTAAATTACCTCTTACTACTGCTATTCCCGAATCTGGCTTGAACGGTGATTCAAAGGAAGAAATAATATTTGCGTCATAAATAGGTGTGTTGTCGATATTTTCACCCACCGTTTTACCATTGACTGTTATTATAGAAGTATGCAAATGTTCCTTCATTTGATTCATCAAAGCAGGTAAACCACCCGCATAATATAGATCTTCCATAAAATGCTCCCCTGATGGCTGAATATTCGCTAAAAGCGGAATATTACGAGAAAATTCATCAAAGTCATCTAGCTTTAGATCCACTCCTAAACGACCCGCAATAGCAGTCAAATGTATAACAAAATTCGTAGACCCTCCAGTTGCTGCATTCACACGAATCGCATTTTCGAACGCAGGACGCGTTAAGACTTTGGACATCTTTAAATCTTCATTCACCATCTCCACGATGCGACGACCTGAATGCTGCGCAAGTACTTTTCTACGCACATCAGCAGCAGGAATAGCGGCATTTTGAGGTAAACTTAAACCCAACGCTTCCACCATCGTAGCCATAGTAGACGCCGTACCCATTACGGCACAGTGTCCCGGGGTTCTTGCCATGCAAGCCTCAGCTTCAATAAATTCTTTTTGAGTTAATTCACCTAGTTTATAAGCTTCTGCAAAACGCCATACATCAGATGTTCCAATTTCCTTTCCTTTAAATTTACCCTTCATCATAGGGCCTCCAGAAAGAACCAAAGTAGGTAAATCTACGCTACAGGCTCCCATCACTAAGGAAGGAGTCGTTTTATCACAACCGCACATTAAAACAACGCCATCAATCGGATTAGCCCGAATAGATTCCTCCACGTCCATACTCGCTAAATTACGGTATAGCATCGCCGTAGGTTTAATCAGAGTTTCTCCCAAAGACATCACTGGAAACTCCACTGGAAATCCGCCTGCCTCGATAATGCCTTTCTTCACAAACTCCGCTAATTCTCTAAAATGAGCATTACATGGAGTTAATTCTGACCAGGTATTGCAAATACCGATCACCGGCTTGCCTTGAAAATAATCATCTGGAATACCTTGGTTTTTCATCCACGCACGGTAGATAAATCCATCTTTTCCGGTTTTTCCAAACCACTGCTGAGAACGTAAATCAACTTTACTCATCTTTTTTTTCTAAGTCTAAGGTTTTAGAGAGGACAAAACTACCGTCCGCTCCATATTTATAATAACAAGCTCGGATACCAGATGTAATATCCGAATAGGAATCATTTTCAAAATTAAACGAGTGGACTATAGCCGATTTTTCTAAATACAAACTATCTCCACCGGCAAAGCCAAAACGTTGACGACCCATAATAGCAGGAAAACGAATTGGTTTTACTTTACCTGCTACGTATTCAAAAGCAAAAATTTGATAGTTTTTACCCGCTAATCCTGCCACCCAAAACTCAGGCAATTGATTTCCATTCAAATCTGTAGCAAAAACAGAACTAGGATTAAAATTATCAATTTTCTTATCAATTAGTTTCGAATGACTTTTTTCTATTCGAATTATACCCTCCTCAACGACGATCGTAAAATCTTCAAAAGCGGAGGTAAGACTAATGGCACTTGACTTTGAAACCGTATCATCCACCGCAATACGGGACAAGGAATCGCCATAAGCTTTCACCACATCTATATCCGTCATTTCTGTCGTCTCTGGTTGATCGTCTAAATTAGAAATATAGACAAAAATATAGGCCAAAAAACCCAGCAGAATTAATAATAAGAAAAACTTCAACAGTTTAGCCATTCGTTATCGATTTCATCCGTTTAATTGCTTCTTCCATCACGGACTTAGGGCAGGCAAAATTTAGACGAATAAAATTCCGTCCCTTAAATTGTTCTCCACGAAGTACATGAAGTCCTGCATCCCAGCATTTCTTTTGAAAATCTCCTAACAATACTTCATCATACTCTATCCAAGCTAAATAGGTAGCCTCTAAAGGCTGCATAGTTAAACCAGGAGTAGCGCGCACATATTCTAAGAGTAAATCGTGATTTGTCTTTAAATAGGGTAGAAGCTGCGCTAACCATTCCTCGCCGTGCGCATAGGTAGCTAACATCACTTCAATACTATGCCTAGATAGCATAGAGAAAAATCCAGCAGAAGCTTTGGTGAATTTATCTCGAAGCGCAGCATCTGGAATTACTGCCACAGCACCACCTAATCCAGCGGTATTAAATGCTTTAGAAGTTGCGAAAAAGCTGATAATAGGTTGTTTTTCGAATCGGCCTATCGAAATATGTTTTGATTGAGCATGCAAACGTAAATCGGCATGAATTTCGTCAGAAACGATGGTAACGTTATAAGCTGCACACAGGTCAACTATTCGCTTAATCTCGAACTCGTTAAAAACAGTTCCACCTGGATTATGTGGATTGCAAAGGAGAAATACTTTGGGTCCTTTCTGTAAGCCTCTTTCAAAATCAGCAAAATCAAAAGTCCAACGATCTCCTTCTTTAATCATTTCAAAAGTAATCAAAGGGCAATTAACCCAACCCGCAACTAAATGAAATGGGTGGTATACGGGAACAGCCATAATAATACCTTCGTTTTCATTCGTTAATGCTGCACAAGCTGCGGTAATGCCTGGAACAATACCCGGAATCCAAACTTGCGAATCTATGGAAGTTGACCAAGAATAATCTCGTTCAATTTTTTGTTGAGCTAATAATTTAAGCGAATCAGGAAGAATAGAATAACCTAAAATACCGTGAGAGGTTATTTTATCAATAGCTGCTAAAATTTCATCAGCTACAACAAAATCCATGTCTGCCACTGGCATAGGCAGCATGTCTAGATTAGGAGGGTAGGTGACATTATCCCACTTAAAACTGTGTGTATTTTTGCGATCAATTACTTGATCAAAATCGTAAACTTTACTGCTCATATTCCGGCCTAAAGACATTAAATCCTATCATGTTAGGATGATTCTTTAAATATACGGAAATAGATTCAACTGATTGACACACCTGCTTGCGATCTTGCGAGGCATGTACTAGATAAAAATTACCCTTAATTTCACGCACGAAGCCTACATGTTGATAATCTAGAGCTTTACGCTTGGAAACAAAGGCAATAATGTCCCCCGTTTTTAGGTAAGAGGTAATTTGGGAATAATCAGAACTAGGTACATATATAATGGGTGCCAGATTCTTTTCCATTAACTGAATAGTAGGAATCGTAATCAGGAGATTTTTAGATGCCAAATAATGGGACAAAAACTCAACTTTTTTAACCGCCAAAACGCGAAAAGCCGGAGGAATAACCTGTTTAAACAAGCCTCTGTCTTCCATTTGAAAAAAAGTGGCACTCAAATAATGATTTCTAGTTTCATAAGAAATTGGCTTTCTCTCATAACGAATTTGCTCTAATTCATGCAAGAATGCAGAATCGATTCCTTTAGACCGGTACAAACTCCATACATTCTCAACAAATGTCACGCAATCAAATCCGCCAAAATCTACAACGAATTTCTCTGGATTTTCTTTTGACAAAGCATGTGAAACATAAGGCAATCCATAAAATTGTTTAGCTATAGACAAAGGATCGTGCAGTCTATTTGCCTCTTGCACTTTCTTATTTAAGGCAGATGGAATAACCTGTGCTAGACTCAGGAAAGGAAAAAAAACTAATATCCAAATCTTCATCTTAAGCCTTCTCCTTAATCCATAAAACACTAATCGAGCCAGCAATAAAGAAGAAGCCAGCGACAACAATAGCATACATGGCATTACCTCCATACACATGCTTCACTAGGGAACCACCGATTATGCCACTGACAATTTGGGGTAGCGTGATGAAGAAGTTAAAGATTCCCATATAAACGCCCATTTTTGACATAGGAATAGAACCCGCTAAAATGGCGTAAGGCATTGCTAATATAGAAGCCCAAGCCATTCCTACACCTACCATACTGAAAATCAGCATCTGTGGGTCTGAAATAAAATAGATAGAAATTAATCCTAAACCACCAGCAATAAGCGAAACTGCGTGCGTAGCTTTATTTCCAATAGATCGAGCAATGCGTGGTAAAAAGATGGCATAAATAGCAGAAACCGCGCTATATACCCCAAAAATAACACCCACCCAGTTCGCCGCATTCTGAAATTCTGGTGAACTGTGATCATCCATTGGCAAACCATATACGTGATGAGCGATGGCAGGAGTGGAGAATACCCACATCGAAAATAGTGCGAACCAAGAGAAAAATTGAACAACACCTAATTGGCGCATGGTGAAAGGCATCTCTTTGACATAGCGAAAAACTGACCAAATCGTATCTTTCGTTCCTTCTTCCTGAAAACCCATAGCTTCACGCTCAGCTGGCGAATACTCCTTCGTCGTTGCAATCGTCCATACAATCGCAGTAATAAATACCGCAGCACCTACATAAAAGCTATATAAGACGTTCTCTGGTATTTGACCGGCAGCGGCAACTTTAGATATTCCAAACCAATTACCCAACATATAAGGCAACCAAGAACCCACAACTGCACCAATACCGATTAAAAAGGTTTGAATAGAAAAGCCTAAGGTATTCTGCTCTTCCGGCAAATTATCTGCCACCAAAGCTCTAAAAGGCTCCATGGCGACATTAAAGGATGCGTCCATCATCATTAGAATACCCGCACCTACCATCATGGGTGGGATAAAATTAGCTAATGCTCCCGCATGGGGAAAAAAGAACAAAGCAGTGGCCGCTAATATAGCACCCGTTAAAAAGAAAGGTTTTCTTCGACCTAAACCATTCCAAGTACGATCTGAATAAAAACCAATAATAGGTTGAATAAGCATACCCGTTAAAGGCGCAGCTAACCAAAACCAAGATAATTGTTCAACATCCGCACCAAAATTCTGTAATATCCGCGAGGCATTCCCATTTTGCAGCGCAAAGCCAAACTGAATACCTAAAAAGCCCACACTCATATTGAATATTTGCCCTAGACTTAATCGTGGTTTGTTGAATGTTTTCATGGTTTTGTTAGTTTTAAAACGAGCGCAGCATTAGCCGGAATCTGAATACGATTACCATCTACTAGCGCTGTTATGCTGGCAGGAGGTACGAACGAATGTAAAGTTTTAAGTGAGTAAGATTGAATTCCCATCATATTTAAAGCCAATGTTGGTATTTCAATGGAAAAATCATGATTTTCAGAATCAAAATTACAAATAATCAAATTGCGATCCGTCTCTGTATATCGTAAATAAGCATATACCTTATCCTTAGGGTAGGAGAAATTTTGGGCATATTGTAAATCAAAAAACTTGCCTTTCTGAATAACCAAGCTAGAATTGACCCAAGCTAACAAGGACGTATAAAACGAATCAATTTCCTTTTCCTCAGCAGCTAGTTTTCCTCCATCAAATTTACCCTCATTTAACCAGCGCTGATGCGTATCCACTCGATAAAAATCAAACATGGAAGTGCGATCATCTGCTACATTAAATCCTTCGATTTCCTGCGCTTTCTCACCAAACTCTTGACCAAAATAAATCATTATTGGTCCATCGTGCATACTAGCCGTCAATACCATGCCAGGAATGGTAGACCAAAAATTATTCGCTGCAAAGGCAGGGGAGTTCAAACGAGTTTCATCGTGGTTCTCTAAAAAACGAAGCATGTGATTAGCAAAATCCCCTGATTCTTGTTGCCAAACACGGGTAATATCAGCCGTAGTAGCTCCGGCTTTTTTCTCCATTATATGACGAATACCATCATATAGACCCACTTTATCATATAAATAATCAAAACCTCCCTTAACTATATAATTACGATACTCGGCCGGATTATAGATCTCTGCGATAAATACAACCTCTGGATTAATGGCTTTCACTTTAGGTATGGTATAAGACCAAAACTCTACGGGCACCATCTCCGCCATATCGCAACGGAAACCATCTACTCCTTTTTGGGTCCAGTAAAGCAATACATTCGTCATTTTTAACCAGGTATCAGGGATAGGATCAAAATGATTTACGTTACCCTGTTGAATATCAACTCCATAGTTCAATTTAACCGTTTCAAACCAGTCATTAATAGAGGGTTGAGCGGAGAAAACATTATTGCCACTTACTTTAGCCGGAATTTCAATGTAAGGCACCGTAACCGGAATAGGTGGATTTACACCTGTAGGAATAGTAAACTGTGTACCCGGTAGATAATAGAAGTTATTGGCAGCAGAGAAGGAAATATCTTTATTATCATTTTGTCCAAAATCGACAACTCCAGCTGGCTTTTGATCTGAAGAATACGCTCTTGCTAAGTGATTTGGCACAAAATCTAAAACTAATTTTAAATCTGAAGCATGGATACGATCTAACATATCAGAAAATTCTTGAAGACGCTCAGCAGGCTTATCCGCTAAAAAAGGATTTACATCATAATAATCCTTAATAGCAAAGGGAGAACCCGCCCGACCTTTAACAACTTGTGGATGATCTAAAGGGGATCCATGAGAAGAAAAATCTTCCATGGTTGCATGCTCTAAAATTCCTGTTGTATATAAATGGGAATATCCTTTCTTTTTCAAGGCCTTTAAACCTTTCACTGAAACATCTTTGAATTTAGTGACTCCATTGTCCGCAGCAGAACCATTTCTCTTTACCTCTGTCTGCTGATTTCCCCAAAGATGAAACATCATTTGATATACAACAAGCTTATCTGTTTTCATTGCTTTTTGAGCCATAAGAGGATGGAATAGGGCGGCGGTTAGTAGAACTAAGTAAAATTTACGCATATTTTTAAAAATAAACTGTCTAGCACAGCAGAAAAAGGTTTTTTGGCAGATGTAAATGTAATAATTTTGCTAATCTTTAAAACAATCCCTACCTAAATATGTCTTACAAAGCCTGCCTTTTTGATCTCGATGGAGTTTTAGTCGATACCGCCATTTACCACTTTCAAGCTTGGAAAATATTAGGGGAAAATTTTAACTACCAATTAAGCGAAGAACAAAACGAGCAACTTAAAGGTGTTTCCCGAGTAGAATCCTTAATTAGAATTCTAAATTGGGCTTCCTACACAGCTACGGAAGAACAAAAGGAAATATGGTTAAAAGAGAAAAATGATAACTATTTACAGTTAATCACGCATATGAACCCATCCGAAATTCTTCCTGGTGTGGTTGATTTTTTAGGCCAAATAAAAGCAGACGGATATAAAATAGCTTTAGGTTCTGCCAGCAAGAACGCTGAAATTATATTAGAAAAAACACATCTTACGCCGTGGTTTGATGTAATTATTGACGGAAACAAAGTAAGCAAAAGCAAGCCTGATCCAGAAGTATTTTTAAAAGGGGCGGAAGGTTTAGGATTATTACCCTCTGAATGTATCGTATTCGAAGATGCGCAAGCTGGTGTGGATGCAGCAATAGCGGGAGGGATGAAGGTAATTGGAATAGGCGAAGCATCAGTTTTAGGCGATGCTAACAAGGTAATTCCGAACTTTGTAGGAATTAAATCAGCTGATTTACTAAATTTTTAAAGAAACAGCCTAGCACAGAAATGTCCAAAATTTACAATTTTCTATTTTTGTAAGATTGTTTGCAATACCTTATTAAACCGAATGAAGCAATACTTAAAAATAGATGAGTGGAAGGTCATCGAAGACCAATTCCATCCCGCCTACAATGAAATAACCGAAAGCATTTTCTCTCTTGGTAATGGTCGGATGGGACAAAGAGGATCTTTTGAAGAAACGTATACGGGTAAAACATTACAGGGTAATTATGTAGCGGGTATCTACTATCCAGATAAAACTCGCGTAGGTTGGTGGAAGAACGGCTATCCAGAATATTTTGCTAAAGTATTAAATGCCGCTAATTGGAACGGTCTTACCATCCAAATTGGAGGAGAAGAAGTAGATTTACACACCAGCACCATTCATTCATTTTATCGAGAATTAAACATGAAGAAGGGATATATCCTTCGAACATGTGACGTTTCACTTACAAATGGTAAACGCCTAGCCATTGAATCCATTCGCTTTAATAGCTTGGCTGATGATGAATCAGGCGCTATTTCCTATTCCATTACTCCCTTAAATTTTACTGAAGAAATTCAAGTAAAGGCGTTCATTGATGGAGATATTAAAAATAAGGATTCTAATTACGACGAGAAATTCTGGGATGAGGTGAAGGTCGGTTCTCATTTTGTTTGGTCTAAAACAAAGAAAACAGGATTCGAAGTAATTACGGCTCAGCAAATTGAGATTCTATCAAACGGGACAAAAGTAGACGCGAAATCTATTTCGAACACTCGAGAAAAATACAGTGAACTTGCCTATACACTTGCAGCAAAACAAGGCGATAAATTAACTATCATCAAGTATGCGGTTAATATCAGCTCCGAAAATCACCCTACGGAGTCTTTTGAAAAGATAGCCTCCGATTATTTAGCGCGTATTTCTGCCAAAGGATTTAATCAGATGCTAGCCGAACAAGCAGCAGCCTGGGATAAAAAATGGTCCATCAACGATATCATCATTTCCGGCGATGTTTCAGCTCAACAGGGTATTCGTTTCAATATTTTCCAAATGAACCAAACCTACACAGGGGAGGACAATCGCTTAAATATTGGACCTAAAGGTTTTACGGGTGAAAAATACGGCGGATCCACCTATTGGGATACCGAAGCTTATTGCATTCCTTTCTATTTAGGAACAGCACCCGCTAATGTATCTAAAAACCTTTTAATCTACCGTTGGAAACAATTAGATCGTGCCATTGAAAACGCTGGTAAATTAGGTTTCTCTAAAGGAGCCGCTCTTTACCCCATGGTCACCATGAACGGAGAAGAATGTCACAACGAGTGGGAAATCACCTTTGAGGAAATTCACCGTAACGGAGCCATCGCATATGCCATCATGGAATATGTCAATTATACGGACGACCGTAAGCATTTAGTGGAATATGGTTGGGAAGTATTAGTGGGAATAGCTCGTTTTTGGGCTCAGCGAGTCAACTGGTCGCAAGACAAGCAGAAATACGTCATGTTAGGCGTAACTGGACCAAACGAATATGAAAACAACGTTAACAACAACTGGTATACGAATTACATCGCTACCTGGTGCTTAAAGAATACGTTAGAGGTTTACGAAGAAATTCAAAAGTCCTATCCTGCAGAAGCTGCTGCTAAGATTGCCTCAACTGCTTTCCAGAAAGAAGAAATTGATCAATTCAAGCATATTATAGCTACTATGTATTTCCCTCGTGATGAGTCACAAGGAATCTATTTACAGCAGGATGGCTTCTTAGATAAAGTAATTGCGCCTGTAGATGCAATCGCATCCGAAAGACCCATTAATCAAAAATGGTCTTGGGATCGCATTCTACGCTCATGCTACATTAAGCAAGCGGACGTTTTACAAGGTATTTACTTCTTTGAAGACGATTTTAGTAAAGAAGAATTAGAACGTAATTACAATTTCTACGAACCCATTACGGTTCATGAATCCTCCTTAAGCCCTTGTGTTCACAGTATTTTAGCTGCTAGACTAGGGAAAGAGGACAAATCGTACGAATTCTATACGCGCGCCGCTCGTTTAGATTTAGATGATTATAATAATGATACAGAAGATGGTTGCCATATCACTAGCATGGCGGGCACTTGGATGTCCATCATAAAAGGTTTTGGAGGAATGCGTCTGAAAGACCATTCCTTACATTTTGATTCATTTTTGCCAAAACAATGGAACGAATTCTCCTTCAAAATCAATTTCCGAGCAAATCAATTAAATATTGCTGTTAAAAAGTCAGGAGTGGAAATTACTAACTTGGCTGGACCGGCTTTGACAGTGTTTGTGCATGGGGAAGCGCGGGTGCTTACTAAAGCATAAAGCTTTACAGAAAGAATAAAGCACAGAGCATAAAGAATAAAGTTTGTATCGCCTTAGGCGATGAGTATTTGAAATGTATTTCACGAATTAATTAAAAAAGGGATCAAATATTGATCCCTTTTTTAATACGAAATTTATTCTTTGTGCTCTGTGCTCTATACTTTATTTAATAGCTCCACATCCGGCATCGACTTATCAGTCAACGGAACACCACCCCGTTCTTTGCGGGCGATTCGTGAGTACAAGCCAAGCTCTTGAGAGAAGATAAAAGTAAAAAACAACTTCACAAAAGAGGTATGGTATTTCAAATTATCATAAAACTCAGGAGCAGCTGCTTTTAATTTAGGCAAATTGTTCCAAGGCACAGATGGCATATCATGGTGTTCATTGTGATAACCCACGTTCATATTAATGCCATTCAAATGACCATAATACGAATAGGTTTCTTGATTCTTATCTAACACTAAAAAATGCTCTTGAATCCAGCGGGCACCTAAAGGATGCAGACCCACAGAAAAAATGAAACTTAATCCCATATAAGCAAGTGCAGACCATCCCCAGAAATAGACAATAACAGCATCAAAAGCTATTTGAGCGATAATATTCATAATAACTGGGCGATCAAAAACGGCTAATTCAATGCAGCGCATAGTTCTGATTCCTTGAAAGAAAGGAAAGAGCATTAACCAAATCATTTTTCCTATGAAGAAATTATTAATCAGTTTCGCTTCCCAATAATCAGGTAAATCAGCGTCTAATTCATGCACTCCTTGAAAAGCATGGTGCTTTAAATGGAAATTCTTAAACGAAATCGCTGTAGGGAAAAGGGAGGGAAAATTAGCAATAATGCCGGCAAAAACGTTCCAAGAAGCCTTTTTGAAAATCAAATTATGTGCTGATTCATGAATACATACAAATAAAGTATGGGTAGGGAAAGCCCCAAAAATCCAAGCTACACCCACAATTGCCCACCAAGGATAATCCTTTATGAAATAGGCCATGGCTAATTGCATGCCTACACAAGCCAAAATCCAAAAAAAAGTCATCGGATTCTTTCCAATCAATTTCTTCACTTCTGGATGAGACTTTATGATCGCACGTGTGCGAGCTCTATGTGGTTCTGGGCCTTCAACCCACGTAAAATCTTTTATTTCCGACATACTTGTCTATATTGTAGATTGCAAATATACCACATCTCGCCATTTTTTCAGTTCAGAATAAGATTTTAAATTAAAAGGTGACAATATGTCACAAAAGCCTTTGGCAATCTACAGTGGCATATTCCTTGTAATAATGCTCTCAAAATATTTTAAAATAATCATGGGAAAAATTATTGGAATTGACTTAGGAACCACCAACTCATGTGTGGCGGTAATGGAAGGGAACGAAGCAGTCGTTATTGCAAACTCAGAAGGTAGACGCACGACGCCATCGATCGTTGCATTTTTAGAGAACGGCGAGCGTAAAGTAGGGGATCCTGCGAAAAGACAAGCGATTACAAATCCACAGAATACTATTTCATCTGTGAAGCGATTCATGGGTAAAAAATATTCAGAGGTTAGCTCTGAACTAAAGACGATTTCGTATACGGTAGAACAGGGCAATAATGATACGCCACGTGTTCGCATCGGAGATCGTTTGTATACTCCGCAAGAAATCTCTGCTCAGATTTTGACGAAAATGAAGCAGACGGCTGAAGATTATTTAGGCCAAACCGTTACGGAAGCAGTTATTACTGTTCCAGCTTACTTTAACGATGCAGAACGTCAAGCGACTAAGGAAGCGGGACAAATTGCGGGTCTTGAAGTAAAGCGTATCATCAACGAACCTACGGCTGCAGCTTTAGCTTATGGCGTAGATAAGGGCGGAAAAGATATGAAAATCGCCGTATTCGACTTAGGTGGTGGTACTTTCGACGTATCGGTACTTGAATTAGGAGATGGCGTATTTGAAGTTAAATCAACTGATGGAGATACGCACTTAGGTGGAGACGATTTTGACCAAGTAATCATCAATTGGTTAGCTGAGGAATTTATCGCAGATGAAAATATTGATTTACGTAA
Source organism: Spirosoma fluviale (assembly GCA_945906915.1). Lineage (GTDB taxonomy): Bacteria > Bacteroidota > Bacteroidia > Cytophagales > Spirosomataceae > Aquirufa > Aquirufa fluvialis_D. The sequence continues at coordinate 17,690 of CAMDSI010000001.1, forward strand.
AGATCCAATGGCTTTGCAGCGTTTAAAAGAAGCGGCTGAAAAGGCTAAAATTGAATTAAGCTCAAGCGCGTCGACAGAAATCAACCTACCGTACATTATGCCGGTAGATGGTATCCCTAAACACTTAGTTCGTTCATTAACCCGTGCTAAATTCGAACAATTAGCAGATAAATTAATTCAACGTACATTAGAGCCTTGTAAGCGTGCTATGAAAAATGCAGGTTATACGAACGCAGATATCGATGAAGTAATTTTAGTAGGGGGTTCTACGCGTATTCCTCGTATCCAGGAAGAAGTGGAGAAATTCTTTGGCAAAAAACCTTCTAAAGGAGTTAATCCAGATGAGGTAGTTGCCATCGGAGCCGCTATCCAAGGGGGTGTCTTAACTGGAGAGGTGAAAGATGTCTTATTATTAGACGTAACACCACTTTCTTTAGGTATCGAAACGATGGGTGGAGTGTTCACTAAATTGATCGAATCAAACACGACGATTCCTACGAAGAAATCAGAAACATTCTCAACGGCTGCAGATAATCAACCTTCCGTAGAACTAAACGTTTTACAAGGGGAACGTCCAATGTCAAAAGATAACCGCTCATTAGGTCGTTTCCACTTAGATGGCTTACCGCCAGCACAACGTGGTGTCCCTCAAATCGAAGTAACATTTGATATTGATGCGAACGGTATTTTGCACGTTTCTGCGAAAGACAAAGGAACTGGTAAGGAACAAAAGATCCGTATCGAAGCGTCCAGCGGTTTAACAGACGAAGATATCGAAAAGATGCGTAATGAAGCGAAAGCGAATGAGGCAACTGATAAATTAGAAAAAGATAAAGTTGAAAAAGTAAATCAAGCAGATGCGTTGATTTTCCAATCTGACAAGCAATTGAAAGAATACGGTGAGAAATTATCGGAAGGAAATAAAACAGCCATTGAAGGGGCGTTAGCTGAATTAAAAGTGGCTCATGCAGCGCAAGATTTAGCCGGTATCGATGCTGGATTAGAAAAATTAAACACCGCTTGGACAGCAGCATCTCAAGAGATGTATGCCGCAGGCGCTGAAACAGAAGGTGGAGAACCAGCGCAATCAGCTGATGCAAATGCATCTGACGGTGGTGCGGAAGACGTATCTTTTGAAGAAGTAAAATAAGCCTAAGCGGTAAACTAAAAGCCCGGTCTGTCTAACAGCCGGGCTTTTTTATGCCTTATATCTTCTCTATTATCTCTACTCTCTTATCTATTGTGGACAATCCCATCCCATAACCTCAATCTAACCTGTAAAGATTCAATCGCTGCCTGAGTAGCCTTTTCCCATTTGGCCTCATCAGAACCGCATAAATGTTCCATCATACGAAAAGCTAATTCACTGTGGTGACCGCCATCTACTTCGATATGACGTTCTAAATAATAAACTAAGGTTTCCACTTTAAGGGGATTCTCTGTTTTCAATTGATCTACAATAACCTGAAACATAGCAGGAATAATATCTTCTCTCCCAAAAGTAAAAATAGCCGCAATTTCTTCTATGCTTCTATTTTGAATGGCGGAGAAAGTAAAGGTCAAAAAATGCTTAACCGAATCAGGAATATTGGCTTCAGGAATCGCTAACAATAATTCCTCTAGATTCTCAAAGGATCGAAGTTCGTGTAAGAAAGGAGAGGGCATAATCGACAATTCTTCCATAGAGCGTAAATAAAGCTCAAAATGGCTAATGTAAACTCCATTTTGGTCCACATCTGATTCTTCCCCTAAAACAATCTCGTTAATCAGATAACGAATCTCTGCTGTTCCTTTCGGATTCCAAGGCACATCTACAGAAGTTAATTCCTGCTGCATTTTCTTGACTAAAGACATAAAATCCCACACCGCAAATATATGGTGCTTCATAAAGACCTCTAATTCCGACGTACTTTGGATATACGAATTGATTGGATGATGCACTAATGCATCACGTAATGGGGCAATTTGTTCTTTTAGGCGGTTGATCTGATTACTCATGTTATTCGTGAATGGCGCGATTGCGTAAACTTAATCGCTGACCATTTCTGTTATTTTTAGTTGATAAAATTTCTGATATAATGGAGATGGCAATCTCTTCTGGCCCTTCGGCCCCTAAATCTAAACCGATGGGGGTAGAAATAGGTAATAGGGTAACTAAATCTTCCTTGAAATAGTTTTGAAGCTTTTCAAATCTTTTCTTAGGTCCTAGTATTCCCACATAGGCTGGTTTAATAGGAGCGAGGAGTAATTTTTCTAGAATCTTCACATCTTTTTCTAGATCATGTGTCATCATCACGAGGTAATCAGTGGATTGAATAGGCCAAAGTTCCTGAAACCCAAATCGGCCGTGCACACGCAAATCAGTTGACATCTTAGCTAAAATACCAACCCAATTGACTCTCCAGGCTAAAGCATTCGCTTGCTGAATAAATCCCTGAGCATCAAATTGATTGCCAAAAACCCATACCGTCATAGGAGCAGGTAAATATTCTGTAAATAATTCATTCTCCCAACTACATCCATGTGAATCATCTGCATCATTCATCGTTATTTGAAAGGCATTACTGTAAGAAATCGCTAAAGTATGCGCCACATTTCCAGCCAAATGCTTTTCTAAAGTAGAAACTAGCTCGTTAATTTGATCCTGAAATGGATTAATGAATATCTCTATCACACCTTGACATCCCAAGCCGATCCCTAAAGCAAAAGGATCTTCCTCTCGCGTATCATAGGTAATTGATTTATAGGATTGTGAAAACAAGGCTAACTGTGCTTTTTTTAAAATATCCCCTTCTAAACAGCCTCCAGAAATTCCTCCCCACCAATTCCCATCTTCCGCTATAAGCATTCTAGCACCTGGGCGACGATAAGCACTTCCGTCCACCCGAACTACAGTAGCTAATACGAATTTTAAACCCGCCTGTTGTAGCTCTTTCACTTGCTGAATGACAAGAATTAATTCTTTCATAGGAACTTAGGTAAATTTTGGACTAAAATAGCACAAACCTTTTCTATGTCTTGTTCTGATGTAAAATAACCTAAACTAAAACGAGCACTTGCCAAGGCATCTTCATCAGAATGTCCTAAATTCTTCAAAACATGCGAGGGTAATTCGGTTTTTGCATTACAAGCAGAACCATTAGAAAAAGCCAATCCATTTAGTTCTTGAAACATTTTTTCCCAGTCAGCACCTTTCAAGGTGAAATTAAGAATGGATGGAACAGAATTCATGGGAGAATTGATGCTAATGGTAGGTAATATAGACAGGAACCTATTTTTCGAGTCCTGATAAAATGACCCTTTTGATAACCATTGGGGAATTAACTCAACCGACTTCGCTAGACCCACCATCAAAGGCACAGGAAGCGTTCCAGGCCGAAGACCACGTTCTTGGCCACCGCCAAAACTAATGGCTTGTAAAGGCTTTCTATGAATTAAAGCTCCAATGCCTTTAGGGCCATATAACTTATGTCCACTGAAACTAAGTAGGTGAGGCAAAGAAGAAAAATCAAGATCAAGCTTTCCTAAGGCTTGGGTAGCATCTGAGTGAAAACAAATACCACGTTCCTCACATAATTCTACTACTTCCCGATAAGGAAGAATGCTGCCTAATTCATTATTAACTAGCATCAGAGAAACTAATACAGTAGTCGGTCTAATAATATCCCTTAACTCTGCAACGTCTAATAAATAAGTAACGTCCCAACCTTCTTTCTCTAAAGCATGAAAAACTTCTAAGACAGCCTTATGTTCCAAAGCACTAGTTATTAGATGTCCCTTCGGCTTATCCATTAAATAACCACGAATAGCTAAATTAATTGATTCCGTTGCACCGGATGTAAAAACAACTTCTGCGGGTTTGACTTGGAAATAGTTTGCCACGGTTGCCCGAGATTGCTCTACCGCTTCTGCAGCTCTCCAGCCATACAAATGCGCAGATGATCCAGCATTCCCAAAAACTTCAGTGAAATAGGGAAGCATAGCCGATAACACCTCCGGATGAACCGGAGTCGTTGCTGCATAATCAAGGTAAATCGGCTGATTCATCATTAGACAAATATAGGCATAAAAAAAAAGCCCCGAAAAATTCGAGGCTCTCTTTCTATTGAAAAATGAATTACTTCAATTTCTCCAAAACTGCTTTGAAAGCTTCTGGGTGATTCATCGCTAAGTCAGCTAAAACCTTACGATTAAAAGTCATTCCAGATTTATTGAATTTACCCATGAACGCTGAGTAAGAAAGACCTTCTTGACGAGCCGCTGCATTGATACGTAGTATCCATAAACCACGAAAATCTCTTTTCTTAACTTTACGGTCACGGTAAGCATATTGCAAACCTTTCTCTACTTTGTTTTTCGCTACTGTCCAGACATTTTTTCCGCGACCGTAGAATCCTTTCGCTAACTTAAGGATTTTCTTTCTTCTAGCTCTTGAGGCTACGTGATTGACACTTCTTGGCATAATTTTTTGTTTTTTGAAATGAGGCGAATCTCTCGATTACTTATTTAAGCCTTCTTTCTGGTTTAACAATAACTAAAATACTAATTAAAGACCTAACATTAATTTAACGCGGTCCATATCAGTAGGGTGAACTAAAGTAGCGTGAACTAAATTACGCTTTTGTTTAGTTGTTTTCTTTGTTAGGATATGGCTATGAAATGCGTGTTTACGCTTAATCTTACCAGTTCCTGTTACTTTGAAACGTTTTTTCGCTCCAGAGTTAGTTTTAATTTTTGGCATTGTTTGATAATTATGTAAAAATTAAATTTTGAAATTTGGAATGCAAAAGTAATGAAAATTACCCTAAAAATCCACCATTCATTTGAAAATTATTTCTTGATAGCCTTAGGGGAGAAGATGATGCTCATACGCTTACCTTCTAATTTAGGCATATCGTCTGGCTTACCTACGTCTTCTAGGCCTTTAGCAAAGTTCAATAATAACATCTCACCTCGCTCTTTAAACACAATCGTTCTTCCTACAAAGTGTACATAAGCTTTCACTTTTGCTCCTTCTTTCAAGAAATTAACTGCGTGTTTTAACTTGAAATTGAAATCGTGTTCATCCGTATTAGGACCGAAACGAATTTCTTTAATAACTGTTTTCGTGGCGTTAGCCTTGATTTCCTTTTGCTTCTTCTTTTGATCATACTTAAATTTCGCATAATCAATAATCTTACAAACAGGAGGTACTGCTTTAGGAGATATCTCCACTAAATCTAAACTCTGAGCAACAGCAAGTTCTAATGCTTTCTCAAAAGGATATACTCCAATCTCAATATTCTCACCTACTAATCGAACTTCTTCCACACCACGTATCAACTGATTAATCCGGTAGGGTTCTTCTTCTCTTCTATTTCCTCTGTAATTGTTATTCGGGCGTAAAGCCATAAAATAATATGGGTTTAATATGTAATAATTAGAAATCTAAATCAAATATAGCGCAATTACAAGCAAAAAACGCATAAGCTACTATTTTTCATAGGTTAAGGACTGGATTTCTTCTTGTGCCATCGCGATGAAAGCATCTAAAGTCATTGATCCTACATCTCCATCACCCTTCTTACGAACGCTGACAATTCCTTCGGCTTGCTCTTTTTCGCCTACTACAATCATGAAAGGAACTTTAGCGATTTCTGCATCCCGAATTTTACGACCCATTTTTTCATTTCGGTGATCTACGTAACCTCGTAAATCCTTTTCCTGTAAACGCAGATACAATTCATTCGCATAATCTTCGTATTTCTCAGAAATAGGCAGAACTGCGATTTGGTCAGGAGATAACCACAAAGGGAAATTGCCGGCTGTATTTTCAATTAAAATAGCGACAAAACGCTCCAATGATCCGAATGGAGCCCGGTGAATCATGACAGGACGATGTTTTGCGTTATCTGATCCCGTATATTCTAATTCAAAACGCTGAGGTAATTGATAATCTACTTGAATCGTACCTAATTGCCACTTACGACCTAAGGCATCCTTCACCATAAAGTCTAATTTAGGGCCATAGAAAGCCGCTTCACCATATTCAATTACATAAGGCAAACCCTTTTCTTCTGCAGAACGAATAATAGCTGATTCTGCCCGATCCCAATCTTCATCGTTACCAATATATTTCTCTTTATTTTCTTTATCTCGTAAGGAAACTTGTGCTGAATACGTGTCAAAACCTAAGGCTTTGAAAACATATAATACCAGGTCAATCACCTTCATGAATTCATCTTCCACTTGATCGGGTCGACAAAAAATGTGCGCATCGTCTTGAGTAAATCCTCTTACACGAGTTAAACCATGTAATTCACCACTTTGCTCATATCGGTACACGGTGCCAAATTCAGCTAAACGCAATGGTAAATCCTTGTAGGAGCGGGGCTTTGTCTTATAAATCTCACAGTGGTGTGGGCAATTCATAGGCTTCAAAAAGAATTCTTCATTCTCATCTGGCGTACGAATAGGTTGGAAAGAATCCTTACCGTATTTCGCATAGTGACCCGAAGTCACATACAATTCTTTGCTCGCAATATGTGGAGTAATTACAGGTGAATAGCCAGCACGAACTTGCGCACGACGTAAGAAATTTTCTAAACGCTCGCGCAATAAAGTACCCTTAGGCAACCATAGAGGAAGACCCATTCCAACTTTTTCCGAGAAGGCAAATAATTCTAATTCCTTACCTAATTTGCGGTGATCGCGACGTTTCGCCTCTTCTAATAAGTGCAAATACTCTTCTAATTCTTTTGCTTTAGGGAAAGTAATCGCATAAATACGGGTTAGTTGTTTACGCTTCTCGTCTCCGCGCCAATAAGCACCAGCGACCGAAAGTAATTTAACCGATTTTATAAATCCTGTATTAGGGATATGAGGCCCTCGGCACAAATCCGTGAAATTACCTTGATTATAGAAAGTGATGGAGCCATCAGCTAAACCTTCAATTAATTCTATTTTATATTCATCCCCCTTATCTGTAAAATACGAGACTGCATCAGCCTTAGAAATAGAGCTACGTAGGAACTCGTTCTTTAAGCGAGCTAATTCCAACATTTTATCTTCAATCACTTTAAAGTCATCAGAACCAAATTCTTGATCACCTAAATCAATATCATAATAAAACCCATTTTCAATGGCTGGACCAATTCCGAATTTAGTTCCCGGAAATATAGACTCAATAGCTTCTGCTAATAAGTGTGCAGAGGAATGCCAAAAAGTCTTTTTACCATCTTCGTCATTCCAGGTTAATAATTGCAATACGGCATCTGCATCAATAGGAGTAGAGGAATCCACTACCTCACCATTTAATTTAGCCGCTAACACATTACGTGCTAAACCTTCAGAAATTTGCAATGCAACTTGATAAGGAGTAATTCCTGTTTCAAATTCTCTAACCTGCCCGTCGGGAAATGTAATTTTGATCATTCTAAAAAAATTTGTGTAAAGGTACAAATTAAGCCGCAAATCAACGAAATGAGGTCCTGATTAATTTTGAGATAAAGAATCAGCGGAAACTGCTAAAGAATCCGTTAAAGATTCTGAGGACTTAGTAGGCAATAGACCTTGTTTGGCAAGATCAAAATAGACTAATTCTGTTTTAAAAGATTTCGTTTTAGGAAAAACTTTTAGCACTTGTTTGTAAACCAAAGCCGCTTGATCATACTTCTTCATTTTAACTAAAAAACGAGCCCAATACCGCAAAAAATAAGGATCCATTGGGTAATTCTTTAAACTTGATAAAATCTCTTGCTGATAACGTAAAGAAGGAATAGAGCTAAATCCTTGTTCGTAATACACATAAACAAGTGGTGAATCATCACTGGGTTTAGAATTCATGAGGGTAAATAAGCGAAGAGAATCAGAAGCACCATAGTCCTTTACTGCCTTCAGTAACGAACGATCAAAAGTAGATAAAAGTGACTCATCTATTTTTTTCAGATAGAAACGGCCTAAACTCATTTGTTTTGTTGCTAAATAATTCTGAGCTAATAAAAGTGTGTTTTGACCATTCGTTAAAACAGATGTCTCCGTTAATTTAGCGCGGTCTATTGAAGTCGTATAATCTTCTACAAATTGCTTAGTTTTAGCAGAGAGAGCTAAATAGGCTGGTTCCCCCGGATTATCCCGCAAGGCATTCTCCATATCTTGATCCGCTAAACCATAAGCATGCAGCGCGAGGTAATTTTTAGCCCTTAAATAATACAGGTTAGCGCTGGGTTGTTCCTCCATTTGTTTGGTCAAAAACTGAACATTCGTCTCCGCTTTTTGACCTGCCATGATCGCTTGTTGATTCGGAATGTTTTCACCCTTTGAGTCGGGGGAGCTTTGGCAAGACACAAAAAACACGGCAAACACAAGAAGAAATAATCTTACAACCATTTTAAGACAAAATCGATCATCCAACGCACTTTTACACCATAAGGAGGGTAAAAATTCTTCAATAAATTCGTACGCTGAATAACAACGGATTTTTGATTCGAGAACTCAACAAAACCATAATGTCCTCCTGACTTACCAATTCCAGAGTGATTAACACCACCAAACGGTAATTCATTATGCCCAAATTGAATCAAACAATCATTCACCACAGAGGTTCCTGAACTAGTGTGATTTAATATGTATTGATTAAACTCCGTATCCTTTGAAAAAACATATAAGGCTAATGGTTTATCTCCTGAACGAATTTCAGACGTTATCTGAATTTCATCTTGATAGGACATTACCGGCAGGATAGGGCCAAATATCTCTTCCTGCATAATTCGCATTTCAGGCGTGCAATTAATCAGTACGGTAGGAGAAATAAAACAATCATCTGTATCCACAATACCTCCAAATAACACTTGCGCCCCTTTTTCTTTTGCATCTTCTAGTAAAGAAACAATGCGATCAAAATGACGGCGATTGACGATACGGGCATAGTCTTTACTTTTTGCGACGTTCTTTCCGTAAAAAGTCTCCACGGTTGCCTCTAAAGCCTTTAGAAAAGAAAAATAATTCTTTTCGTGCAAATAAAGGTAATCAGGAGCAATACAGGTTTGGCCATTATTCAAAAACTTACCCCAAGCAATTTTCGCCGCCGCTTCTTCTACATTGACGTCAGCACCTACAATCGCAGGAGACTTACCCCCTAATTCCAAGGTTACAGAAGTTAAATGCTTCGCTGCCGCTGCCATTACCACTTTACCAATCGCGGGACTACCCGTGAAAAATATATGATCAAATTTATGTTCTAATAGCGTAGTAGAAACTTCCGCATCACCCTCGAAAACAGCCACTTCACTCTTATCGAATAGGGAAGAAATCATTTTTTGAATAAAAGAGGATGTGGCAGGCGTTAATTCGGAAGGCTTTAGAATCACCGCGTTACCTGCCGCAATGGCATGTACTAAAGGGCAAATGGATAAATTGAAAGGGTAATTCCAAGGCGAAATTATCAAACACAAACCTTTCGCCTCATATTGAACTAGACCTTTTGTTCCTAAAAGCATCAACGGAGTGGAAACAGACGATGGTTTCATCCATGACTTCAAATGCTTTACCGTATGTTGAATTTCACGTTTTACACCTAACATCTCTGCAATAACTACCTCAGATGCGGGCTTTTTAAAATCAGTATATAAAGCATCGCACAAATCATTTTTATGCTGCATCAAATAAGACTCTATTTTACGTAATTTTTCAATACGTTCCGTCGCACTAGAGGTACTTAGGCGCAATAGAGCCGTTTTTTGTAAGGAGAGAACTTCTAAAATTTGATTTTCCATCAAGGTATATTAAAAGATGAATAGTAATTTTTCTTCTAACTCGTCAAAATAATAATTGTTTCCACTAGGCTTACGCAGGGAATGCCCCGCCACATACCATAAACCATCGCCAGGATAAACGGCTAAACTAGCTGATTTGCAATTCTGATTCGCTTTATCGGCCTGAAATTCAGCTATAAATACGTGATTCATTAAATCTTGCAATTCATCCCAATTCGTAAATTCTTTCTGTCCGTCTTCACTATCGAGGTAATTAAAGGACAAGGTAGCAAAGGACATTTCTCCCTCAATCTTCCGCCAATTTCCAGCCCGATCTTTGAATTGAAATCCTAAATACAAAGGTAATTCACGTCCATCTATTTCAAACATGGCTTGCATAAACTCTTGAATTACGGTCTCTTGAGCTTCTAAATACAAGGGAACGTTAGGAGTGGTATCATTCGCTTCTAAGGTAATAAAGGGTTCCTGATCTTTAGGGGAGCAAGATCCTGTCACATATTCTTGAAAATGAGGAAATAGTCGATCCCGCCAAACAAGTGGCAAATCACCTGAAAAAGTCCAATTATCATCAGGAACTAATCCATCCGCAATTAATTCTTCTCGAGAAAAATCAGAACGATCTATGAATTGTATTTCAATCGCAACGGTGGGTTTATCTGTATCAAATTGTAAAAAAGTAAAAACAGCTTCTAAATGATAAGGCGCTGGCACATTAATGGGCGACTCATAGAATAACTTAAAAAGCCGGGATAATTTATTTGGGTTCATCTAAATGGAATTAAGATACAAAGCTACGGTTTTCGTAGGATCAATTTTAGCACTAGCGGTTTTTATAAAAGACGCTAGATAAACAATTTCCTTAGGTACTTCAGCAGAGGCTAAATGGGAGTCAATAAAATCAGTATCCCAAACAATAGCTTCGACTGACTCAACAAATAAAACTACTTTCATTCCCCAAAAATCATCAGGAATTCCTGCCACAAATAATGGCACATTAGTCAATGAACTATATACCTGTTCTATGTTCTCAGGTTGAATTTTAAGTCCACCCGAATTAATCACCCGATCTAAACGACCTGTCAATATAAATCGCCCGGGAGCCGTTATTTCTACCAGGTCGCGCGTCTGTATCCATTTATTTTCGGTTAATACGGAACATATAAGTAAGCAGGAGGTGTCGCTGACCGCAATTTGAACACCTGGAAGAATTTGAAAATGATCCTGATTCCAAACTCGGTAGGCGATATGTGAAACGGTCTCTGTCATTCCATAAGTTTCATAAACAGGGAATCCCATGTCCATGCGGAGTTTATCTGAAACCCGTGCGCCTCCTAAAAGAATACCTTTGGCAGTAGAAAAATAGTTTTTAAAATTAATCCCTGAAGCTAATATCGTATTCCATTGCGTGGGAACGAAAGAAGTTAGATGAATATTCATTGGAGGAAGGTTTTCTAAGGGATTTTGGCAAGGTTCTACTAAAATCAAACCTAAATCTAGAACTAGCGCTCTCACAAGCAACATGGCTCCCGCGATATAAGTAGGTGATAGAGATAAAAGCGCCACATCGCCTTGGGCTAATTTTAACCATTCACCTGTCATTTTTGCAGAAGCATACATGCGCTCCCGAGAAATTAAAATAGGCTTTGGATCCCCTGTAGAACCGGAACTGTGAAATAAAAACGCTGTTTGACCTTCACGCCACTTCTGACAAAATTCGAACACTTGTTGCTCAAATTCCGATTCAGCTGGAGGCAATTCTAATAAAAGAGAGTGCAGGATGCGCATATAATCACAGATTCTTTCCAAAATTAACCAAACATTCTCTAATTTTGTGAGTTAATAAAGGGTAATCGTAAAGCCACCTACAATATGTCAGAAGATCCATTCTTAAATCCCATTAATCCAGACAAAGTAGCCGAAAACCCTGGCTTACTTCCTTATGCGCATACCGCAGGAGGGGCTGTCATAAAGCCGGACGATATGGGTAAGATAAAAGGTCGCTCCGTTCTAGCCATGCGCCAGCAAACGGATCGTCAAATGAATCAATTGTACGAGCAAATGGAGGTTTTGGCTCGGCAAGCCAAGTTAATAGCGGATAGAAAAGAGATTTCTGAACGTATTTATGAAGCTGCCATGGGTTTCGAACCTATCATTAGCGAGACTTATTATTTATACGAAAAAGAAGATGGTTCAGACTTAATGTCCTTAGTGGCACCAGAAGAATGGGGTCGTTCTTTTAAATATAGCCGCTATTTAGCCAAAGTTAAATTATTAGCCGACCACACCTGGGAGGTAGAATACAACGATTCTCCCGCATAACAAATCGATTAAACTTATGATTTCAACATTCGCTTGGGAAACCATCAAAACATACGAGGATATTTTGTTTCAATTCTATAACGGAATTGCTAAAATTTCCATTAACAGGCCACAAAAGCACAATGCCTTTACGCCATTAACGGTTCAGGAAATGTCTGAGGCCATGGAATTAGCTCGTCAAGATCCACGTGTAGGTGTAGTTATTTTAACAGGCGAAGGCGGAAAAGCCTTCTGTTCTGGAGGAGATCAAAGCGTTCGTGGAGATGGTGGTTATATCGGAAAAGATACGGTACCTCGTTTAAATGTATTAGATCTTCAACGTCAGATCAGAACTATCCCTAAACCCGTTATCGCTATGGTAGCAGGTTGGGCGATCGGTGGTGGACACGTTTTACATGTCATTTGTGATTTATCTATTGCCGCTGAAAATGCACGATTTGGACAAACTGGTCCTAATGTAGGTTCATTTGACGGAGGTTTTGGCGCCTCTTATCTAGCGCGTGTTGTTGGTCAAAAGAAAGCTCGTGAAATTTGGTTTCTTTGCGATCAATACGATGCTAAAGAGGCATTAGATATGGGATTAGTGAACAAAGTCGTTCCTTTAGAAGAGTTAGAAAAGACCACCGTAGCGTGGTGCGAGAAGATATTAGAAAAGAGTCCACTTGCTTTACGCATGTTAAAATCTGCATTTAACGCAGAATTAGATGGTCAAGCAGGAATCCAGGAATTAGCTGGAAATGCCACCTTATTGTATTATTTATCAGACGAGGCTAAAGAAGGAAAAAATGCTTTCCTTGAAAAACGCAAACCCGATTTCTCTAAATTCCCTAAATTCCCCTAAATGATGAATTATTGGTTAGTAAAATCTGAACCATTCAAATATTCTTGGGATGATTTCGTTAAGGAGGGGAAATCTGTTTGGGACGGAGTTCGCAATTACCAAGCTAGGAATAACATGATGGCCATGAAAAAAGGCGATTGGGTCTTTTTTTACCACTCAAACGAAGGAATGGAAGTCATTGGACTAGCAGAAGTAAAAAAGGAACATTTTCCAGATCCAACGACGGAAGATCCTCGCTGGGTGGTGGTAGAATTAATTCCTATTAAAAAATTCGCTAAAACGGTAACCTTAAAAGCGATGAAAGCGGATGATAGATTAAGTGGTTTAGCTTTAATCAAGCAATCGCGTTTATCTGTAACTCCCGTCGCTAAAGCAGAATTCGATATTATTTTAAGCCTAGCAGAATAAATATGAAATCGATTCGCCTACTACTCGCCTTAGTCATTTGTCATTTAAGCACATTCGCCCAAGAAATGAAGCGAATTGAATTTCCAGTGGGAGGATCTCAAATGGAAACATTTTCCATTCCAATAGGCGAAAAAGGAGTAATTGTATTAACTCATTTAGGCAAAGCTGAATTCAATATTCGAAAATTCAATGCAGATTTAGATCAGGTGTGGATGAATCAGGGAAGTGTAGATGGAAATCTTGACTATGTAACCCATTGTTATGATGGAAATCGCCTTTATTTATTATTTAGCCGTTTTAAAAGTAATAACTATTATATCGTTCGAGTAAACCCTAGCGATGGAAAATTAGAAAAGTTCCAGATTTTCTCAGTGGAAAAAATGGAAATTTCAAATTTTAAAGCCCTAAACCAATCGCTATTTATAGGTGGAGTGGTCAACAATACTCCAGTTATTTTATTCACTAATTTAACTGAGAAAAGGACGCGTATTTTACCTGCAGTTGTGAATGGTCAAGCCGAAATCCAATCAATGGATTTAGATACAGTTCAACAGCAAATTAATGTCGTTTATTCTGTAGGTAAAAAAGCAAAGAGCTACCAGCTAATTTTGAAATCATTTGACGAGGATGGAAATCAATTAGGGCAGGTAATTATGAATCCACAAGAGGAGTATGCCCAAATGAATGCCAAATCCACTCAATTAAATGATTCTTTGCAAGTAGTTATGGGCACTTATGGCCACAAGAATACGATTGGTTCTTCAAAAGGCCCTAGTTCTCAAGGTTTGTATTTTAGCTCCTACCTAGATGGAGAATTACAAGAATCTAAGTTCCACAGCTTTACTCAATTCAATAATTTCTTTAATTTCTTAGGTGAGAAACAAAAAAGCAAACAGGAAAAAAAGATCAAAAGTAAAGAAGATAAAGGAGAAGAACTTCGGTTAGATTACCGATTATTAATGCATGAACTTATTAAAAAGGGAGATCATTATATCATTGTTGCGGAAGCCTTTTATCCAGATTATAAATACATGAATTATTCGCCATTTGGCAGCAATATGGCTATGCTAGGAGGAGGACTCTATTCGCCATGGAATATGTTATACAATCCTTACCGCTGGGGTTATGGTAATTATGGGTTGTACTCACCATTCTCAAGTTATTATAGTCCTTGGGGATATCGAGGTATTAATTCGTATAGTAATTCTCAGCAATTCGACGGCTGGATCTATACCCACGCGGTGATTGCAGAAATAGACGAAAAAGGTAACTTATTATGGGATCATTCTATTGATTTGAATAATATCAAAGAAGATAAGTTAATTCAAAAAATCAAGACCTCTTTGCATGGGGATATTCTTACTTTATCTTACCAAAGAGGCAACCATATAATTTCTAAATACATCACCGCTGCAGGACAGTCAGGAGAGGAGAAAATACAAGAATTAAGTTCCCAAAACGAAGGAGATAAAATTCGTCGTCAAGAAAAGTCCGATTTGAACTACTGGTATGGTACTAACTTCCTTGCTGTGGGAAATCAAACCATCAGCAATTCAGATGAAGGACGCCGTTCAGTTTACTTCCTAACTAAAATCCCATTGAACCCCTAAAATTTGAAAAATCTAGCCTCTATTGCCATCGAAACACCTGCCTTTTGGGGTAAAAATTATGAATTAATCGATTCAGGTGGCTTCGAGAAATTAGAACAATTCGGTGCTTTTGTCGTGAGACGCCCTGAACCGCAGGCTGTTTGGCAAAAATCGCTTTCTGAAGAATTCTGGGCAAGCAAAGCTCATGCTTATTTTAGTAAAGAAAAAGGTAGTTCAGAGCGCGGTGTTTGGGAAGTAAAAAAGGGAGTACCTGATAAATGGTTCATGCCTTATAAGTCTGATACCTTAGATCTAAACTTTAAGATTTCTTTATCCTCGTTCAAACACGTAGGAATTTTCCCTGAGCAAGCTTCCAATTGGGAGTTTTTAGCAAAAAACATTCCCTTACTGAAAACGCCAAAACCGAAAATATTAAATCTATTTGCCTATACGGGTGGTGCCAGTTTAGCATGTAAGCAAGTA
The DNA here is from genome assembly GCA_945906915.1 of Spirosoma fluviale. Classification (GTDB taxonomy): domain Bacteria; phylum Bacteroidota; class Bacteroidia; order Cytophagales; family Spirosomataceae; genus Aquirufa; species Aquirufa fluvialis_D. Next base: position 33,082 of record CAMDSI010000001.1, read on the forward strand.
GGAGCGGACGTAACTCACGTAGATTCTGTTAAACCAGTTTTATCTTGGGCTAGGGAAAATATGGAAGTGTCTAAGCTAGATAACATCCGTTGGATGGCTGAAGATGCACTAAAATTTGTTAAACGGGAAGCCAGACGAGGTAATTTCTACCAAGGAATCCTATTAGATCCTCCCGCTTATGGACGTGGTCCAGAAGGCGAAAAATGGGTGTTGGAAGAGCAAATTGATGATATGTTGCGATCCGTGAAAGAAATTTTAGATCCGAAAGAGCATATTTTATTAACCAACGTCTACTCGCTGGGTTTCTCGACTTTGGTCGTAGAAAATTTAATGAAGGGTATATTCAACGTACCCGATATCGCTGAATCGGGGGAGATCTATTTGAATGATGAATACGATAAAAAACTACCACTAGGAGTCTTTTATCGCTATCTATATCAATCTTAGTTCTTTGGATAAATCACACCCTTAGCGGCTAAAAGTGTATTTTTCATAAGTGAAACGATGGTCATGGGACCTACGCCTTTGGGAACAGGAGTAATGTATGAACACTTAGGAGCCACATCATTAAAATCAACATCCCCCTTTAAAGCGAAGCCGGATTTTTTAGTGGCATCTTCTACGCGGGTTAAACCTACGTCAATAACTACGGCACCCGATTTAATATGTGCCGCTTTTATAAAATCTGGTTTCCCTAAAGCTGCGATAACAATATCTCCTTGTGCGCAAATCTCGGCTAAATTAGGCGTTCTCGAGTGTGTTAAAGTTACAGTACAGTTTCCTACTGGGTGATTACGTTGCATCAAGATGGACATAGGCAAGCCCACGATTTGGGAACGACCTACCACCACACAATGCTTTCCGGCAGTTTCTATTTTGTAATAGGCTAATAAATCTAAAACACCTTGTGGAGTAGCAGAGATATAAGCTGGTAAACCTTTCGCCATTCGGCCAATATTGATAGGGTGGAAGCCATCCACATCTTTCGAAGGATGAATAGTTTCCATTACTTTATCTGGATTAATATGGGCTGGAAGAGGCAATTGAACAATCAAACCATCCATATCAGGATTATCATTCACCTTCTGAACTTCAGCTAATAAATCAGCTTCAGAGATCGATGGATCAAAACGTAACAGGGTAGAAGCAAAACCTACTTCTTCACAAGACTTTACTTTATTAGCGACATAGGTCTCAGATGCGCCATTATTACCGACAAGAATAGCCACTAGATGCGGGGCTTTTTGGCCGGCACCAACCATTTCTTTTACTTCTTCACCGATGGCAATTTTCATTGATTCCGCCACCATTTTACCATCAATAATCTGACTCATTAGCTTATTTTTTACGTGCTTTCTTAGGTGCAGGAGCAGCGTCGCCTAAAGCTAAACACTCCTCTAATGTTAAATCTGCTGGTTCTGTTCCTTTCGGAATCTTTACATTTCTTTTTCCAATTTGAATATAGGGTCCATACATGCCATTTACAACCTTTACAGACTCATTTTCAGCAAATTCTTTAATAAATTTATTCGCTTCTACTTTACGCTTTGCCTCAATTAATTCAATCGCACGTTCTTGATCGATAGTTGCTAAATTATCTGTTTTGGCCAAAGAATAATACTTCCCATTATGCTTGACATAAGGCCCGAAACGACCTTTACCCGTCTCAATTAAGGAATCCTCAAAATATCCTAATCCACCCGCTTCCGCATCTTTTAATGCTTGTGCAATAACTTCAATGGCTTGATCCATTTCAATGGTAAAAGGATCGTGCGTATCTGGCAAACTCGTAAACTTACCATCATATTTAATATATGGACCTAATTTACCCGCTCCGATAATAACCGGCATATCGTTATGAATACCTACTTCACGCGGCAATTTAGGTCGTTCTAATAAGGCCAAAGCCTCTTCAAACGTTAGGGTGCTCACGGCTTGTGACTTCATCAAATTCGCAAAGACAGGCTTTTCTTCTTCCGAAGATTCCCCTAACTGAACGAAAGGACCAAATTTACCTAAACGAACAGAAACTAATCGACCCGTTTTAGGATCAACTCCTAATTCACGACCACCACCTACAGAACTACGATTAATTGATTTAGAATCTTCAATGGTTTGGTGGAAAGACTTATAGAAATTCTTCATTAAAGTCGTCCACTCTAATTTACCTTTGGCAATATTATCAAATTCATCCTCCATCTCCGCAGTGAAGGTATAATCGACCACATTCTCAAAATTCTCCACTAGGAAGTCAGTCACTAAAGTACCAATGTGTGAAGGGAATAACTTCGATTTCTCTGTCCCAACAATTTCTGATGCTTTTGTCCCAGCAATCTCATTATTTGAAAGAACCCAAGTTTGAAACTCGCGCTCTCTACCAGGCCGATCTTCTTTCACTACGTAAGCACGCTTAATAATAGTAGAAATCGTAGGCGCATAGGTAGAAGGGCGACCGATGCCTTTTTCTTCCAAAGCCTTTACTAAACTAGCCTCCGTATATCGAGGAGCAGCTCTAGAAAAGCGCTCCTGAGCCTTCATTTCATCTAAATCTAATACTTGACCTACATTCAATGGAGGCAACATATCTTTATTCTCATCCTCCTCGTCCTCATCCTTACCTTCTAAATAAGCCTTCAAAAATCCTTCAAAAGCAATCACTTCCCCTTGCGCTGATAAAAGCTCGGGAGTCGTTGAAATATCAATTAAAGCCGTCGTACGCTCGATTAAGGCATCTGCCATTTGAGACGCAATTGCGCGCTTCCAAATTAATTCATATAAACGCTTTTCTCTTGCATCACCTGTAATACTATGATTAGCGAAATCCGTTGGACGGATGGCTTCGTGAGCCTCTTGTGCATTTTCAGCTTTAGTTTTAAACTGACGACCGTAATGGAACTTAGCACCATAAGCTGATTCAATCTCAGCTTTAGCTTTATCTCGCGCTTCTTGGGATAACATGGTAGAATCGGTACGCATATAAGTGATGCGGCCAGATTCGTATAATTTTTGGGCTACAGACATCGTCGTAGCTACAGCAAATCCCAATTTACGGGACGCTTCTTGCTGTAAGGTGGATGTGGTAAATGGGGGAGCTGGGGACTTTTTAGCTGGTTTAGTTTCTAAACTCTTGATGCTAAAGGCAGCGCCAACACATCTTTTAAGGAAGTCTAATGCCTCATTTTCTTTAGCAAAAGCCTTCGACAATTCTGCCTTTAAGACTTTTTTTCCAGGTAAATCAAAGTGAGCTACCACTTTAAAGGTGGCAATGGATGCGTGATTTTCAATTTCACGCTCTCTTTCTACAATCAACCGAACGGCTACGGATTGAACACGACCCGCGGATAAACCTTTTTGAACTTTAGACCAAAGTACCGGCGACAACTCAAATCCGATCAAGCGATCCATAATTCGACGAGCCTGCTGCGCATTCACTAAGTCCATATCAATGGTTCTTGGTTGCGTAATGGCATGTAAAATCGCTGGCTTTGTAATCTCGCGAAAAACAATGCGCTTCGCGTTATCTTTCAATCCTAACGCTTCTTTTAAATGCCACGAAATAGCTTCTCCCTCGCGGTCATCATCCGTTGCTAACCAAACTTCTTCGGCAGATTTCGCTAAACTTTTTAACTCCGAAATAACTTTAGTCTTATCCGCAGAAACAACATAGGTAGGAGCGAAGTCATTATCTACATCAATGGCTTTATCACCTTTTATAGGCAAATCTCGAACGTGACCAAAAGAAGACTTCACCACGAAATCCTTCCCCAAATATCCTTCTATGGTCTTTGCTTTTGCTGGAGACTCGACGATGACTAAATTTTTTGCCATTATGCTGATTAGAAAATGAAATACTTAACACGAGTCCAAATATAAGGGCTCTAAATTTAACAAAGAGTCAAAAATTGCCGAAAGGCGAAAAAAAATATTAATCCGGGATATTTCCAATACGAATTCGAGAATTAATATTCACCCTAAAACCGATGTAACTAAACTCGCCATTTATAAAGTTGGCGATTGCTTCTAAACGAAAAACTTTAAACACGCCATCTAAGCCATAGCCTAATTCAGTATAGAGTAAATTTTGATTTTGGACGTAATTAGCATTAGCAATTAAAACCTCCTTTACATATAACTTTTTCATACCTAAAAGCGGCTTTAACCACAGATTGGAAAACTGAAAAAAGCTAAGGGCCTCTACATAAGATCCCGCTGTTGAATTAGCATAATGATTCACATTTAGACGTTGATTAGATCCTCCCGTTAAATTCTGATAATAACCCACTAATCGATGAGAACCTAACATTTCTCCTGCTTGAATTAGGTTTAATGATCCGTTATAATGCTTAAAATCAATGAAATAGGTTGGTTTATTTCCCAAGAAAGTACCCGCATTAACTATTAAACCCATTTTAATCCAAGGATTCACTTCAATATTATGTAAATAGGACAGTTCCAATTGATTAAAATCTGTTGACGAACCAAACACATCTTTCCATCCTGCCCTATATTTAGCTAATAATAGGGGAGATGAACCCCAATCAGTTAAGCGCGTATTAGCGCGATAAATTTGAGTTAAAAAGGGCCTAAAACCTACCTGCAATTGTGTTATAAATGATTTATGCGTAGCAAATCCATCTGTTTTATATTCTGAATTAGTAGGATTATTAGGTTGATACTCACGATTAAGAAAATTAATCCAATAATAATCCGTGGTATTATCCATTTGACTTCTTTCCGAATATTCAATTAAAGATTTCAAGAAGAATCGAGCAGAGAATCGTTTTGTGAAATTTAATGAGGTGAACTTTGTCCGATAAATCTTCATCTGGTTATTCTTTAAAAGCAAAGTAGACAGCGAATTCATCTCTGGAGAAATGGTATTTTCAGGATTATATTGGGCTACAAAATCTGCGTTTGTAAACAATAAATCAAATGAATCAGCTCGATAACGTAATTTAACCAAACCTGAATTACGGTTAATGCCAAAGGCTCTACGGCCTAAAACCTCTGCTTCTAACCAATGGTAGCGTGACCAACGCTTACGAAAAACAAGTCCTGTATTAGCCACAAAACCTTCCACCGTATTGAAATTGGAATCAAAGACCGGGGACTTTAAATAAATCTCAAACGGATAAAAATCCCGCTTAAACTTTCCGAAATAGAACGAATTACTCAAAATCAATTGAGTCAGATTAAATGGTCTTACTCTAAAGCTATCAATTAAAACCTCCTTACTTGTAATTCCGGGAACCTCATTAAAGAAAACAGGATTCAAGCTCGTGGATTGATCCGTTTTCTTAAAATAAACCGAATCAATCATCAATAAATTAGACGTAGGCCGCTGCTTCCATTTAAGGAGTAAGGAACCATGTAAATTGGTCAAAAACTGATTAGCAAATGTTTCATCAAAGGCTACAGCAGAGATATTTAAAGTTTCCGATGGATTCGTAGGTTCAGTAAACAAACGCGGGTTAAAGGTCCATTGCTCAGGTGAACCTAAGGTCTCTTGTTCCCATATATATTCCCCATCACTTCCTAGTAATCCTGCCACAAGTCTAATTTGCCCTCTTTTAGGAAGCCATTTTCCTTGATAATATTGATGAATTAAATCAAATTGATAATCGATCGCATCAGCAAATACAGCGCCTTGAAAACGAACAATCCATCCAGCTTCATCTAACGTTAATGTACCCTTGAACAGGTGATCACGTCTTAACTTAGGTTCCACCTGAAATTGAAGACATTTTTTACCTTCTATTAACGTATCACCTTTGAAATTAAAAAGATAGTAGGATTTTGCTTGAAAACTCAACGGAGATACACAGGAGGATCCTACATAGTCTTGGTATAAATCTGGCCAAAGAAACAACGTAGGTTTGGCATATTTCTTGTGAAAAGTTTGAACCGATTCAATACCATGAATCATTTGATTTAAATGACCTATATGTACCTCAGATATGGTTTGATTACCGTACCATTGACCCATTTGAATTCCTTCTTTTGCAGCCAATCGTTTTCTAGCTATACCAATTACCCGATTAAACCGGGCTTTTTCCTGCACCTTAACACGTATTTTAAAGGAACCGATAGCTTGTCCATGTTCATCTGCTGAGTGCAATGCATTTTCTAAAACTGAGGAGGGAGATAGGGATTGAGCTTGAGCTTCATTCTGTGAAAAATGAAAAAAACATCCAATCAAAAGGAATATTTTCAAATAGTTCAAGCGGATTGTAGATTTAAAAGTTAAAATAGTCCTATTTAAAATAGATTAAATCAAGCAATAGAACAAAGTTCTTAATAATTAATTAACAAAGGAAATGTTATCCTACAAATAGTGGCAAATTTGAAGCTAATCTATTAATTTTGTAAACATTTTTTACATAACAATTTTACCATGGCCTTTGATATTGAAATGATTAAAGCTGTTTACGATCGCATGCCGGCTCGCATAGCTGCTGCTCGTGCGTTAACAGGTAAACCGCTTACATTAACAGAAAAAATTCTTTATAGCCATCTATGGGAAGGCGAAGCCTCTACTGCTTGTGCAAGAGGTGCTTCTTATGTAGATTTTGCGCCAGACCGTGTAGCGATGCAAGATGCGACAGCTCAAATGGCCTTATTACAATTCATGCAAGCCGGACGTCCACAAGTGGCTGTACCTTCAACTGTGCATTGTGATCACTTAATTGAAGCTAAAGTAGCCTCTACTACCGATTTAAAAGTAGCGGTTGATAAAAATAAAGAGGTCTATGACTTCTTGTCGTCTGTTTCAGACAAATATGGTATCGGTTTCTGGAAACCAGGTGCAGGTATCATTCACCAAGTAGTATTAGAAAATTATGCCTTCCCTGGAGGAATGATGATCGGAACTGATTCTCACACAGTCAATGCGGGTGGATTAGGAATGATTGCAATCGGTGTAGGTGGTGCTGATGCCTGCGATGTAATGGCAGGTTTAGCTTGGGAATTAAAGTTCCCTAAACTAATTGGAGTTAAACTAACAGGTAAATTAAATGGTTGGACCTCTGCGAAAGATGTTATTTTGAAGGTAGCAGGCATTCTTACTGTAAAAGGTGGAACGGGTGCAGTCGTTGAATATTTTGGCGAAGGAGCGACATCCATGTCTTGTACTGGTAAAGGAACCATTTGTAATATGGGTGCTGAAATCGGTGCGACTACTTCCACGTTTGGTTATGATGCATCGATGGCCCGTTATTTAGAGTCTACCGGTCGTGCGGATGTAGCCGCTTTAGCGAATGGTGTGAAAGAACACTTAACAGCTGATCCTGAAGTATACGCTAGCCCAGAAAAATACTTCGATCAAGTAATTGAAATCGATTTAGATACATTAGAGCCACACTTGAATGGTCCTTTCACTCCAGATTTAGCTACGCCTATTTCTAAGATGAAAGAAATGGCTGAGAAAAATGGCTGGCCTACGAAAGTGGAAGTTGGTTTAATCGGTTCATGTACGAACTCGTCATACGAAGACATAGCACGTGCTGCGTCCTTAGCGAAACAAGTAGCTGCTAAAGGATTAAAAACAAAAGCGCAATTCACGATTACACCCGGCTCTGAACTAGTTCGCTATACGATCGAGCGGGATGGTTTCATCGCGACATTTGATTCAATTGGTGCAACCGTATTCTCTAATGCTTGTGGACCTTGCATAGGCCAATGGGCTCGTCCAGGTGCTGAAAAAGGAGAAAAGAATACGATTGTTCACTCTTTCAATAGAAACTTTGCAAAACGTGCAGATGGTAATCCTAACACCTTCGCCTTTGTAGCATCTCCAGAAATGGTGACTGCCTTAGCGATAGCTGGTGATCTTACTTTCAACCCATTAACGGATACTTTAACGAACGATAAGGGAGAACAAGTTAAATTAGACGCCCCTTCAGGAGATGAATTACCGAAATTAGGATTCGCTGCTGAAGATGCTGGCTACCAAGCTCCAGCAGAAGACGGTTCAGGCGTTCAAGTAAAAGTTTCTGTTACTTCAGATCGTTTACAATTATTAGATCCATTCGCTGCTTGGGAAGGATCAGATTTGAAAGGTTTGAAATTATTAATAAAGGCCAAAGGTAAATGTACCACAGATCATATTTCTATGGCAGGTCCTTGGTTGAAATACCGCGGCCATTTAGACAATATCTCTAACAACATGTTAATAGGTGCAGTTAACTTCTTCAATGAGAAGACAGATAACGTAAAGAACGCCTTAACGGGAGAATATGGTCCAGTTCCTGCTACACAACGTGCTTATAAAGCAGCAGGAGTAGGAACAATTGTAGTAGGAGATACTAACTACGGTGAAGGTTCATCACGCGAGCATGCAGCTATGGAACCACGTCATTTAGGTGTTCGTGCGGTTCTAGTAAAATCTTTCGCTCGTATTCATGAAACGAATTTGAAAAAGCAAGGCATGTTAGCCTTGACTTTTACAAATGAAGCTGATTATGACAAAATACAAGAAGACGATGCGATCAACATTGTAGGTTTAGGAAGCTTTGCTCCGGAGAAATCCTTGACTATTGAGTTAATTCATTCAAATGGTAGTACAGAGAGTTTTGCTGTAAACCATACCTATAATGAACAACAAATCGAATGGTTCAAAGCAGGTGGTGCCTTAAACATCATACGTGCATCAGTAAAATAATTTGAAATAGGGGTAAAATTGCTTAATTTTGCCCCTTATTAAAAAATAATAAGCCCTTACAAACCCATGGCAGCTATTAACGCAGTTAAAATATTTTCTGGTTCTGCATCTAATTATTTAGCGAAGGATATAGCTAAGTATTATGGAAAAGATTTAGGCGCTGTAACGACTTTAAAGTTCTCAGACGGTGAAATGTCACCAAGTTTTGACGAATCAGTACGTGGATGTGATGTATTTATCATTCAATCTACGTTCCCTTCGGCGGATAATTTGATGGAGTTATTATTAATGATCGATGCCGCTAGACGTGCATCGGCTCACTACGTAACGGCTGTTATTCCTTATTTTGGTTATTCCCGTCAAGATCGCAAAGATCGTCCACGCGTGGGTATTGGAGCAAAATTAATTGGCAATTTATTAACTGCAGCAGGAGCAGATCGTTTAATGACGATTGACTTACATGCAGGCCAAATCCAAGGTTTCATGGACTTCCCAGTAGATCACTTAGAAGGTAATGCCATCTTTGTTCCCTATTTAAAGTCTTTAAATTTAGAGAACATCCTTTTCGCATCACCCGACGTGGGAGGCGTTGTTCGTACGCGTAATATGGCCAAATTCTTCAATGCGGAGATGGTTATTTGCGATAAGCACCGTAAGCGTGCTAATGAAATTGCTTCGATGCAATTAATTGGAGACGTAAAGGGTGCTGATGTGATCTTAGTCGATGACTTAATTGATACCGGAGGTACTTTGTGCAAAGCGGCTCAATTAATCATGGACAAGGGAGCAAATTCAGTAAGGGCGGTTGTCACCCACCCGGTTTTATCAGGAAAAGCATACGAAAACATTTCTAATTCTGTTTTAACAGAATTATTAGTGACGGATACCATTCCTTCTAAACAAGCTTGTGACAAAATTAAGATTCTTTCGGTTGCTGAGCTTTTTGCAAAGGCTATCGGACGTATCCGTGATCACGAATCTATCAGTTCATTATTTATTAAATATTAATTTCAACCGTTTCTAGGGGATAGCCTTTGTGCGAAAGACTAGAAGCATTAACAAAAACAAGATGAAAAAATTAGAGATTGTAGGGTTTAAAAGAGCGAATCTCGGTACGAAGAGCGCAAATGATTTACGCAACGAAGCTTTAGCACCATGTGTATTGTATGGTGGTTCTGAGCAAGTTCATTTCGCTGTTCCAATGATCCTTTTCCGCGAATTATTATATTCTGCGGATGTATACGAAGTTGAATTAAACATTGAGGGTACTAAATACCGTGCCATCCTTCAAGATGCACAATTTCACCCAGTGAACGAGATGATCTACCATGTAGACTTCTTAGAAATTCAAAAAGGCAAGGCAATCAAGATTGCTGTACCTATTAAAGTAGTTGGAAATTCTCCAGGTGTTATAAAAGGGGGTAAAATGGTGCAAAAATTACGTAAAGTAACTTTACGTGGTCAAGCAGAAAGCATTCCTGATTTCGTAACAGTTGATATTTCTGGTTTAGACTTAGGTCAAACAGTTAAAGTAAACAAACTACAGGTAGAAGGATGTGAGATCTTAAATCCAATGTCTAACCCAGTAGCAACAATCGATATCCCAAGAGCATTAAGAGGCAAGTTAACTGCTTAATTTCTTTAAAGGATTTCACTGATTGATAGATAAAGAAAAAGCCCCGCAATTGCGGGGCTTTTTTTATGCCTATACCTACATAAACTTATTTCTTAGCTACAAACGCTTTCACGATAGGAGCCTTTTCGATCTTCGCTGCATGATCAGTAGAACCTACGTGAATGTAAGGAGCAATAACCAACGATACGATCGACATCAATTTAATCAAGATGTTCATAGAAGGACCGGACGTATCTTTGAATGGATCTCCCACTGTGTCACCTGTTACGGCAGCTTTATGAGGCTCAGAACCTTTCTTATATGTTTGACCATCGATCAAAACGCCCTTCTCAAATGATTTCTTAGCGTTATCCCAAGCTCCACCTGCATTTGATTGGAAAATACCCATCAATACACCTGAAACGGTTACTCCAGCTAATACACCCCCTAAAACTTCAGGTCCCATTGTAAAACCAACAATAACAGGAACTGTTAAAGCGATTGCGCCTGGAAGTATCATTTGACGGATAGAAGCCTCAGTAGAGATTGCTACACATTTTTCATATTCTGGCTTCGCTTTGTATTCCATGATACCAGGAATCTCGCGGAACTGACGACGAACTTCGTTCACCATTTCCATAGCCGCTTTACCTACTGCTGAAATACATAAAGCAGAGAATATGAATGGAATCATTCCACCTACAAATAAACCAGCTAATACATCTGCTTTATAAATATCGATAGAACTAATTCCTGCAATACCCACGAAAGCTGCAAATAAAGCTAAGGAAGTTAAAGCAGCCGAAGCAATGGCAAAACCTTTACCCGTTGCCGCAGTTGTATTTCCTACTGCATCTAAATTATCTGTACGATCACGAACCTCGGATGGTAATTGTGCCATTTCAGCGATACCGCCTGCATTATCAGCAATAGGACCAAAAGCATCAATAGCTAATTGCATAGCCGTTGTAGCCATCATACCCGCCGCAGCGATAGAAACACCATAAATACCAGCAAAGTGGTAAGAACCGATAATACCCGCAGCTAAAACTAAAATAGGTAATACCGTAGACTCCATACCTACCGCTAAACCACCAATAATGTTAGTCGCATGACCTGTACCCGATTTTTGTACAATTGAATCTACTGGACGCTTTCCCATCGCAGTATAATATTCTGTAATAATGGACATCAAAGTTCCTACCACTAAACCCACGATAATCGCATAAAACACATCCATTGAAGTAAATGTAGTACCACGAAGCGTTAAGTATTCTGGCAAGATATGCTTAACTAAGAAATAAGATGTCACGAATGTAATGGCAATAGAAGTATAATTACCTACGTTCAACGCATTTTGAACAGAAGCCGTTTCACTAGAAATACGAACGAAGAACGTACTTACTAAGGAAGCTAACAAGCCAACACCTGCGATTAACATCGGTAACAAGACAGGGGAGAAGCCTCCATAATTATCTGTAACAGATATTTCTTGACCTAAAACCATTGTCGCAAGGATAGTAGCCACATAAGAACCAAATAAATCAGCACCCATACCAGCCACATCGCCTACGTTATCACCCACGTTATCTGCAATAGTAGCCGGATTACGAACGTCATCTTCTGGGATACCAGCTTCTACTTTTCCTACTAAGTCAGCACCAACGTCGGCTGCTTTAGTATAAATACCACCTCCTACACGAGCAAATAAAGCAATAGATTCAGCACCTAAAGAGAAACCAGCTAAAACCTCGATGGCCGTTCTCATCTCTATTGAAGTCAAAGCTTGGCCCTGAGCAAAGATTTGGTAGAAAGCAATAAACAAACCACCTAAACCTAAAATAGCTAAACCAGCAACTCCCATTCCCATCACAGAACCTCCAGTGAAAGAAACATTCAAGGCTTTTGCTAAAGAAGTTCTAGCTGCCTCGGCCGTACGAACATTCGCCTTAGTAGCGACGATCATTCCAATATAACCAGCCGTTGCTGAAAATACAGCACCGATTAAAAAAGCAACTGCAATTAAAGGAGAGGAGTGAATCGGATTTTCCGGAGTTCCCTCTTGAGATCCTAACCAAGCTAATAAAATAGCGGTAGGAATAGCGAAATAAGTTAAAATTCTCCATTCTGCTTTTAAGAAGGCTATCGCACCATCTGCGATATAACCAGCCAACTCCTGCATTTTTTCGTTTCCGGCATCCTGTTTAGAGACCCAGTTAAATTTCCATGCTGTGTACAGCAATCCCACTATACCAAAAGCAGGAACTAAGTAAACAATTTGATTCATAAAGGTTAATTTAGATTATACTCAAAAAATTTAGCACAATTTAGGTAAAAAGGTGCAAATAAACAATTAGAA
>CAMDSI010000002.1 GCA_945906915.1 Spirosoma fluviale
GTACTTTCCTGGGGACCTATTCTAATTGATCACGAAATTGCTACCGCTTGGGTTCCCTACGAATTTTATCTCAATGGAAAATTCTCACACAAAGGGGTGGATGTTTTTTTATTCGTGAAAACGGGGAATGAATTTAAAATTCAAACGCTATTATACAATATGCAGAAGTAGTTCCCACAAATGAAAATTGAATGATTATTTTAATCCACAATTTTTTAATTGTCAAAAATTATTTAGTATTATTGGTATATAAAAGATACCATAACATCTATTAACCTTAAATTATGAAAAAACTTGTTCTATTTTTTGCTGCAGCTGTCCTTGTTATAGGAAGCATCGCCTTTATCACAAAATCTATTCCAGGATCTTCATTGCACATCGCGAAAGTGGTGGGTGCAGTTCAGGATCAACAAATTGCAAGTGTTGATGACAATACGGGCGATTGGTTAACCTATGGTCGCAATTATGGCGAGGAACGTTTTAGTCCTTTGGGTCAAATCACGAAAGAGAATGTAGGGCAATTAGGCTTAGCTTGGAGCTTAAATTTAGGAACTAAACGTGGTATTGAGGGCACGCCTTTAGTGGTGGACGGTATTATGTTTCTAAGCGGACCTTGGAGTGTTGTTTATGCGATTGATACGCGTAAGGGTAAGATATTATGGACCTATGACCCACAGGTGCCGAAAGGCTTTGGTGAGAAGGCGTGTTGTGACGTGGTAAATCGCGGTCTAGCGATGTATAAAGGAAATATATTTGTAGGCACATTAGATGGACGTTTGGTGTCCATCAATGCGGCTACAGGAAAGAAGAAATGGGAAGTATTATCTGTTTCACATGATCGCTCGTATACGATTACTGGAGCACCACGCGTCATGGACGGAAAGGTGATTATTGGGAATAGTGGGGCTGAATATGGTGTGAGAGGTTATGTGACGGCTTATGATGCAATGACCGGGAAGAAAATTTGGCGATTCTTCACCGTTCCGGGAAATCCAGCGAATGGATTTGAACACCCGGAGATGAAAGAGGCAGCTAAGACTTGGAATGGTGAGTGGTGGAAATACGGAGGAGGCGGAACGGCTTGGGATGCCTTTGCCTATGACCCTAAACTAAAACTAATCTATGTGGGTACTGGAAATGGATCTCCTTGGAATAGAGAAATCAGAAGCCCAGGTGGGGGAGATAACTTATACCTTTCTTCTATTTTAGCCATTCACGCGGAGACAGGAAAATTGAAATGGCATTATCAAACCACTCCGGGTGATTCATGGGATTTTACAGCGGTTCAACAAATCATTTTGACCCAATTAGAAATCAAAGGCAAAAAGCGTGAAGTACTTATGCAGGCGCCTAAAAATGGATTCTTCTATGTCTTAGATCGCAATACAGGCGAACTGTTATCCGCTGAACCCTATGTCTATGTGAACTGGGCTTCTAAAGTGGATATGAAAACGGGCCGTCCGGTAGAGAATCCAAATGCACGCTATATTAATAGTAATGAGCAAATTTATCCAAGTGTTATAGGTGGTCACAATTGGCAGGCAATGGCCTTTAATCCTAAAACTAGATTAGTTTACATTCCCGCTAGAGAACAATCATGGAATTTTGGTAACCAAAAAGATTTTGTGTACGATAAAGATTATTGGAGTGTAGGAACAAAAAGTAATCCGGCGAACCCTACTAACAAGGATTCTTTCGCGGCTAAGTCTCTTGGTAAATTAATTGCTTGGGATCCAGTTCTGAACAAAGAGGTATGGCATAAAGCGGAGAAAACGGGTTGGAATTCTGGCGTACTTACTACCTCTGATTTAGTTTTCCAAGGTACCGCAGAGGGTGATTTTAACGCATTAGATGCACGAACAGGTCAAGTACTTTGGACCAAAAACTTAGGTACAGGTATCGTGGCGCCTCCTATTACGTATTTAGTGGATGGAGTGCAATATGTCACCATCGCTGTAGGTTGGGGAGGAGTAATGGGATTATCTAGTAGAAGTACGGAACAGATCAATCCAGGGACGGTATATACGTTCGCAATAGGCAAAAATGTAGCTATGCCAGTGTATGAAAAGGAGCCAAAGAAGGAATATTTAACCTTACCTGTCGAAATTTCAGACGAGCAGGTCGCGAAAGGTGCAGGTTTATTCGGGAAATATTGTGGGCCATGCCATAACTTAAATGCAGGTAATCCTGGAGGAACCATCCCTAATTTAACCTATTCACACCCGGATATCATGGGGGCTTTCCATCAAATAGTGGGAGATGGTATTTTCTTACCAAAGGGTATGCCAAAGTTCGGAGGACGATTAAGTAATCAAGATATTTCAAACATTAAGGGCTATATCCTGGCGACCGCGAAGAAAAATAGAGAGAATAAATAAAACAACAATGAAAGCTTTATCATCCATTATCCTTTTACTCTTCGTTTCAGCAGGCTCTTTCGCCCAATCCATCAATGATAGAATCGATCCCGAATCAAAACTTGGTTTAGATGCTTTATTGAAAGCAATACCTGGAGGCTTTAAAAGTATCCCTGATATTGTTAAGCGTCGCGCAGTGACAAATCAATTGTTTACTGGACCGACTCAGGTTAATAATGAGGTGAACATTGCGGAATATAAAATTCCTGGTTTAAACAAGGCTCCAGCTATTTTACTTCGAGTTGTAACACCTAAGAATGGGAAGGATTTGAATCCCGCGATTTATGATATTCATGGGGGTGGAATGATTATGGGCGATATCAAATCCGGTGAAACAAGTGCCGTATCATTTGCCCTTAAATTCAATGCAGTAGTTGTATCGGTGGAATATCGATTAGCACCAGAAAATCCTTATCCAGCGGCGGTGGAAGATTGTTATGCTGGATTAGTTTGGATGGCAAATAATGCCAAAATGCTTAAAATTGATCCAGAACATATTGCCGTCTTTGGAGGTAGTGCTGGAGGTGGATTAACCTTGGCTACCAGTTTGATGGCGAGGGATAAGAATTTCCCTAAAATTTGTTTCCAAATGGCGATGTATCCCATGATTGATGATCGCAATGTCACTGTCTCTAGCCAAGAGGTTACTAACGTAGGTGTTTGGGATCGTTCGAGTAACCTAGAAGCTTGGAATTGGTATTTAGGCGGTAAGCCAGCGGATGGCTATGCGGCACCTGCTAGAGCCATGGACTTAAAAGGTCTTCCTCCTACCTTTATGGATGTGGGTGAGGCAGATTTATTTAGAGATGAGGATATTGAATTTGCCCAAAGACTCATCAAAGCAGGCGTAACCACCGAGTTTCATCTGTATCCAGGAGCTTTTCACGCGTCTGAAATGTTTTCCCCTAATGCTAAGCTAAGCAAGCGAATTTGGGAGGCGAGATATAGCGCTTTGGGTAGAGCACTAACTAAAAATTAAATTATAACACTAAACCCACCTAATTATGAAATTTTTATCCACCGCATTGGCCCTAGTTCTTTTGGTCAGTTCATCGATTAATGCCCAGTTTAAAAGGAAGAATGAGATTGATAATTTGTTAAATAGTATCTCTAAAAATAATCCCTTGCCCACTTTTGTTGCGGGTGGCGTTAATAAATCGGGGGTATTTTATCAATATAATCACGGTAATAAAATTTGGTCAGGAAAAACTCCTATTAACGAAAACCACATCTTCCGGATATATTCCATGACGAAGGCCATTACGTCGGTTGCTGCTTTACAATTAGTGGAACAAGGCAAATTACAGTTGGATGAACCTTTGGACAAATTAATGCCAGAAATGGCTTCGATTCCTATTCTAACAAAAGATGGAAAATTAGCTAAGGCAACAAAATCAATCACCTTAAGGCATTTATTATCACATACGTCTGGTTTTGGTTATCCATTCTTTAGCGATGGATTAGATAAATTCACTAAGAATATGCCTGCAAACTATGCCTACTCGGATTTACCAAGACTCTTTGAATCGGGATCAAGTTGGCAATATGGAACAAGTACGGATTGGGTAGGGAAGATTGTGGAAAAAGTATCCGGCAAGGATCTGGAAACGTATTTCCGGGATAATATCTTACAGCCGCTTGGGATGACTAGAACGTTCTTTAATGTGCCTACTGATTTAGTTGGTGAGATTTCCACCTTTGGTCAATTAACGGGAGATCACTTTGTAGCAGACACCGTTTCCCAGTATAAGGATTTACATCTTACCACTTTTAGTGGTGGCGGAGGTCTATTTAGCACCTTTAAAGATTACGCTCAATTTATCCGATGTATTCTTAATGATGGAACGTTAAATAACCGCCAGATCATTAAAAAATCAACGGTTGATTTAATGTTTACAAATAACATAGGAGATTTATTTACCACCGTAAATGATCCTTCTCCTAATTATTCCTTTTTAATAAATCCTAAGACTACCTTTTTAGGGGCAAATAAATATAGTGTTGCTTGGGCGATCGACCAAACAGGACGAAAGAATATACAAAATGCAGGAACAGCCTATTGGTGCGGTGTTGGAAATACTTTTTATAGTATAGATCGTAAAAAAGGAGAGGCTGTTCTGTTTTTTAGTAATTCGTTCCCACTTGGAAATTCCTTTACCGAAGAGCTCTATTTTAATACTGAAGGAGTTATTTATAATTTAAAATAGGCTGAACACATTCCCTTTAATTTTACTAAAAAGCCACTTCGTTTTCGAGGTGGCTTTTTTTTATTCTTTCGATAAATCCAGCAGCTCAATATTCCTAAAATCGATTTCTTGACCTTCGCTTTGAAGCGCAATGAATCCACTTTTTAATAATTTGCCATCGATTTTCAGGGAGGGGTTATAGCGATTGGCTACGCCACCTCCTATTTGGGGTTGGGTATATTCCAAAACCGTTTCTCCATTGATTTTATGCGTTACTACGGAATCCCCACGAACGATTAATTCGACTGTAATCCATTGTTCATTTTCATACGTTTTCGAGCTTGAATTGATGCAATGGCGGGGGTCGATTCTGCCTTGATAAACGACGTCTGTTCCCGGTGAGCACATGTTTCCGGTGGGTCTTGGTTTACCATCGGCTAAAACACCTAAGAATTGCATTTCAACTGAGATGGGCCAATCTTGTTCTTTAAGTAGGGTGTGCGGGTCTTGAGAATGAAACATCACACCGGAGTTTCTCTCTGTATAAATGGGCGCATCATTTCGCCAAAGTCCCGTAAAGCGATATTGCAATCGAAGGATGTAATTAGAAAAAGGTTTGTCGAAATACAAATGTCCGTAGCGCTCATTGAAATGATCATATTGGTCATAGCGCACTTTAATCATCCCGTCTTCGGCTCGAAAAGTATTTCCAAAATTATCGCCCACTTCATGGTGGTGGATTTTGACTGTCCAGTTTTTCAGATTTTTGCCATTAAATAATGGAATCCATTTTTCTTTTTTTGGCTTTGCATCTGATAGGAATGCTAAACCACAAAGCGCGGCAATAAATAGAGTTTTCATAGGTGAGGTATAGCTTATTATTAACAATTAAAGTAAGCGAAATAAGGGTAAAAATGAAATTATTTGCTGATTTTCCGAACTTTTTCAAAGTTTCACTAGTTTAGATTTTATGTATGCTAAACTTATATTTTCATGAAATCATTTTACATCGTTGCGGGCATTGGCTTTATATTTCTACTGATACTTTCCTATAAAGTGGTGAGTAGTAGTCTCGAAACGGAAAACCAAAAATACAGGCTAGTTCTCTCAGAATCTCAATTTGAAATTCGTTTTTATCCGTCTGCGACATTTGCCAAAATTTATAGTCAAGGAACAGATTATAAGTCAGTGGCCAATAGCGGGTTCAGGAAATTAGCCGGCTATATTTTTGGAGGTAATGAACAGAAACAGAGCATTGCCATGACGGCACCCGTTCGAATGGAAATGACTGATAAAGGATCTACCATGAGTTTTGTGATGCCTGAAAAATACCAAGAATCTGATTTGCCCAAGCCCAATGATTCGGGTGTACATATTGTGAAATCTAGCCCACAATATGTGGCTGCTATTAGCTTTGGAGGTTATGCAGATGATGAAAAAATTAAGGAAAAGCGCGATCAATTACTGCAGCTACTTCAAGAAAAAGGAATAAAAGTGGCTGGAGAATACACCTTTTTAGGCTATAATGCTCCCTATCAATTTTGGAGCAGAAAAAACGAAGTAGTCATTCCGATTGAATGGAAGGAGTAAAGTAAATTACTATTGATATTTATTTTTAGTTTCAAAAAGATATTTATAATTGTTATAAATATATTCTAAACTCAATTATACTATCATGAAAAAAATTCTGTTAACCATCCTTGTTTCAGCCACTCTACTTTCATGTAAAGAAGCTGCAGATTCTAGTAAATCAGCCGATCAAAATCCCTTAAGTGGAACTTTCACCGAGAGAGATGATAAGGCTAAAACAATGTATAATAATTTGACTCTGTTTGCTAAAGCAGATTTTTCTTACGTTAAAGAAACCCTTTCCGCAGACTTTAAGCTTAAAAATGCAGGTGATACAGCCGTTGCCGCTAGTGGTCATGAAGGAGTAATAGCCTATTGGCAACAATTGCACACGTTATTTAAAGATATGTCATTTTCAGAGGGTCGTGTACACACTTTTTACCTAAATAATGGAGAGGTTTATACAGCGTACTTTGGTGAATTAACGGCTACTGGAAAACATACAAATAAGACCTTTATTTCACCTGTTCAAATCTGGGACAAATGGGAAGGAGATAAAATGATTTCGCAAATGGATATGGTGGATACCAAAAAGATTTTTGACGAAGTAGCGGCAGCACCTGCTCCTCCAGCTCCAGCAACTAAATAATTATTTATACATCTAAAATTCAGAAACATGAAAAAGTTATTATTATCAATTCTAGCTTCAGCGGCGTTATTCGCTTGCTCAGAAGCAAAAAAGGAAGAAATAGCCACTGCTGTTGAACACATTTACAAACCCACTTATACGGATAACTTTAAGATAGGGGATCAAAAAAATGTATTACTAGCGGAACAAATCCACAAGGACTTATTTGCAAAAGACTTTGCTAAGGTGGAAGCCGTATTGTCTGATACAGCCGTATTTAATAATGAAGACGGATCGGTATTAAAAGGGAAAGTAGCCGTGATTGATTTTATGAAAAAGAATTTTTCAGCAATTAAAATCAATAACTATAAAATCATAGCGATTTTCCCAACAGTAGGAGAAAACGGTCACCAGTGGGTAGATATTTGGGACCAAGCAGATGTAGAATTGCCAGATGGCACAATACAAAAATTGGTTTGGATGGATGCCTTTAGATTTGAAAATGGCAAAGTTGTTTATTTCGATGGGTTTGTTAAACCGCGTAAAGAATAAATTAGTCATTCAGTATAAAAAAGGCCCCTAGAAATAGGGGCCTTTTTTTATTTACAATTTAGGCTCCCAGCCTTTTTCGTATTCTCTACCCCAAAGCTTCATGCCATCCTTATCCAAAATATGGCCGTCGGTCGGGTTCACTTGGAATGATTTCCCGATGCGGTACGAAATATTGGCATAGTGGCACATCATTTGGCTGATGGCGCCTTCTTCGATGGGCGAATTTAATTTTGCTTCTTTGCCTCGAATGACGTTGAAGAAATTAGCCACGTGCGTGTCCGTCATATCTCCACCGCCCCCTAGGGTATTTCCTGCTTCTGAACCAGAGGATTTGCTATCTTTTATTTTCTTTCCTTTGCGGTCAAAAAGCGTGTATCCTTCTCTATTTACAAAAACGGTACCTTCGCTACCATAAATAATGGTTCCGCGATCGCTTCCGTAGGTTTTGTAACCGGTACGGCTTTTACCATCCCATTGGATAATTTTATTGTCAGGGAAACGGAAAGTTGCGTCCATGGTGTCGTACATGGTCCAGCCATCGTTTTTGAAATGACGTTTCGCTGCTTCTACTTCTACCTTTTCTGGGTATTTTACTTGTAATGCCCAACGAGCTACGTCTAATTCATGCGTTGCATTATTACCCGTTTCAGCCGTTCCCCAATGCCAACCATACCAGTGCCAATTATAATCCCATGTTTCTGAGGTGTATTCGCGGTGTGGTGCAGGTCCTTGCCATAAGTTCCAATCTAATCCCTCTGGGATAGGCGCCTTTTTTTCGATGGGCACCTCGCCACGTTCATTCGAATAGAAAGCGAGTGCTTTATACACTTCGCCGATGGCTCCATTATGAATTTCAGCGATGATTTCTTGGGATTCTTTGGCAGAGCGTTGTTGGTTACCCATTTGTACTACTTTGCCGTATTTTTTCTGGAATGCGACGAGTAATTCCCCTTCGCGTGGATTTTGGCTACATGGTTTTTCGATATATACGTGCTTGCCTGCTTGCATCGCCATCCAAGTACCTGGCGCATGCCAATGATCCGGAGTTGCATTGAAGATGGCATCGACACTTTGGTCATTCCAAACATCATGTATATCATTTACCAAAGTAGCCTTTCCAGTCACCTTCCCTTGCAAATCACGGCCCACTTTTTCGCGTTGCTTTTTCATGACATCGCAGATATAAGCGACATCTACATTATTATTTTTATCCTTTAATGCGGCATAATAGGCGCTTACCCGACGGCCACAGCCCATTAAAGCAATATTCAAGCGGTCATTTGCCCCCACAATTCGGGAATAACTTTTCGCACTAAAAGCGTTGTGGATATTTCCTAAGCTGATTCCCGCGGCACCTAGGGCAACTTGCTGGATGAATTTTCTACGATTATTTCGCATGGTATGATGTTTAATAGGTTTATAGTGTCAATAATCGATAAAAATACATATAAAAAATTTAATTTTTAGTTTCAAAAAGATATCTATATTTTTGAATAAATATATATCAACTAGACTCCTATAACTATGAAAAAATTATTGCTCCTTTCCGTACTATTTTCAAGCTTTTGCCTACAGGCTCAAATGATAAACGATCCATCGTTTGATTCGAAAGTCTCACAACCATTCTACAAAAACAATAGTGGCCCTAAAGTATTAATTGAAGGTGGGCATCATAATTTTTTAATTCAAAGAACTTTATTGAATCCTTTTATTGACTTAGTTAAGTCAGATGGATATAATCCAGAAATTGATTCGTTGCCCATTACTAAAAAATACCTTTCTAACTATAACGTAGTGGTACTTAATCCAGCTTTGCCGTTTGATTATGGTACAAAAAAAGAGGTGGGTGATTTGATTACTTTTTCAAAGGAAGAACTAGATCATATATACAATTATGTATACAAAGGCGGCTCGCTTTTGATTTTAATAGATCGTACTCCTTTTGACGTGGCTATGTCTCCACTATTAGATAAGTTTGGTATCAAATCAGCATACGGAAATGTGGCGGATTCCCTTCATATGGTCAAAGAATTTGGCAAAAATGTTATCCAATATTCTAAGGAAAATGGATTGCTTACTGATAATCATCCTATCTTAAAGGGGCGCAATGCTAGTGAGGCAATTAATAATGTTGTCATTATTACGGGAAGTGCCTTTAAGGGAAATGCCTTTACTAATATTTTACCTACCTCTACTAATGCATTTATTGGAAATGCCGGAGTTAATACTTCTTTAGAACAGGGTTCTTCGCAAGGTTTGGCAGGGAAGGTAGGCAAAGGTAAGCTGGTTGTTCTTTCAGATTCCGAGATATTTATAGCCATGCTTTTCGGAAAGAATAAGGTAAAGGTGGGGATGCAAATGCCCAATTATGATTTGAAACAATTTGCCCTTAATATCATGCACTGGCTTTCCAAGTAAATCTCTTCTTGTTGAAGAGTTGTTTTTTTACGATTTAATGGCATTTTTCAAACAAATTTTCATTCGTTTTGTTTAATTAAAAAAACAGATGAAATGAAAAGAAAGCAATTTTTAAATACCGTCTCGGGTGGTTTAGCCGCTGTATGTGTTTCGTGTTTAGCCGCAGCTTGTTCGAGTAACGAGGCACCTACACCTAATACGCCATCAGGAGGAAATAATTCAAATCCTGTGAGTAATGCGTTTAAGGTTAATTTAGACTCGGAGTTGCGAGGTGTTAATGAGTTTATTGCTAAAAATGGGGTCATTTTGATTCGAACAGCTACAGGAAATACGGCCTTAAGCTTTTTAGCAGTTTCCTCCGTTTGTCCTCATGCTGGTGCGACGGTAGAGTACCTTAGTACTAATTTATCATTCTTATGTATAGCACACGGGTCTACCTTCAGCTCTGATGGTGCTTTGATTTCTGGTCCAGCCACTAGGGGCCTTACTAAATTAGTCGTTGAAATTGTCGGAACGACGCTGACTGTTAAGTAGCATTTTCGTCCGAATTCAGAAATCTAAGTCGGCGAATTTTTTCGATTACTTATTAAGTAGTAGGCCAAAATAGAGAAGGCAAAACCAACAAAAATCAAAAAATAATTTACCGGTTTTTCGGCTGTTAGTGACATCCGAAGCAAGATGGTCGTGATGATAAAACTTGCATTTCTGAATATCAAATTAAATGAAAAATGATACATGAAGGAAACGATAAGTAAAAACACATCAATGAAAATCATGACGGTGAAAAACTCACTGTAGAAGATGGTATTGGGATTAGGGTATTTGTGATTTGATTGCATGGCTGCAAATACATCCTGAATCCAAATGGATAAACTTGAAAAGCTTAAGACAAACAAAATGATCATCATCAAAAAGGACATAATTTTTTTGATGGCCACAAATTGTTGAATGTCATTAATCGCATCAGAGCGTTGCGAATTTTTGTAGAGTTTATAGTATAACATCGTAGCCGCCAGCATCAATAAGGAGGCAATTAAATCATATACGAGACTTAGCAAATGCACATCTTGGATGGATAGCGCTTTGCCAAAATCTAAATCTGCAATGTCATGAAAAAAGCTTCGCAAGGTAATTAGCGTGATTACCTCGAATTGCTTGCCAATAAATTCTGAAATAGATTTTGGAATGATGATGACTAATAACAAAACCTCATAAAAAAGTATAAAACTGAAAGGCGTGTAGATTGCCTTCAGGTAACTATGCTGGAAGTCCTTGAAATAGTGGAAGTTGTTTGCTAAAAATATGATACCTAAATGGAGAACAAACGCCAGTAGTGCGAGCCTTAAGATAACAAGCTCCACGATTCGAATTCGCTTAGGGCTTACTAGGCGATCGAATAGTTGGTCATATGTAGCTAAAAATGATAACATAAAATCGTAGTTTTTTGAAATCTAGTATGTTATAAACGGTCTTATATTTTAATTTGAGGCTGTTTTCTTGGCTTTTGCCACAGGTTTTTCCTCCTCTTTCCCTAAAACTTCCATTTGATCTTGTACAATTTCCTTCAGCGAATTATCAAAATAAACGCCATCAGATTCCATGTCTGCGATGTTGCGGTGCATGGCTTTATAGATAACTTTTTTCTCATCCTTAGTCAGGGATTTGTTTGCTGCAAGATTTCCTACGAAATTGACTAGACCGGCTCTAGGGCCCGATTCTTTTTGGAAAACATAGGTCTCGCTCTCCATGACAGAGAATTCTCTGTACACCGCTATGATAAATACGATAAAAAGAGTCGATATAACTGCGGTAAGTAAAATAATATCCATATCCATTATTTCTTCAATTTAGAGTTGATAAAATTTAATAAACCGAGAATTGTGGGCGGCCATAAACCAATAAAAATGGCTTTGTCTTTGTCTCCGACTACCAAGAAAAGGTATTCACTAACAAAAATGACAATTATGACTAATACGATGATAAGAATTTCTGAGGCTTTAAAGTTTTTAAACATGACGAGTTTTTAAGTTGTAGACTAATATACAAAAATTAAAGCCACAGAAAATCTGTGGCTTTAATAATAAATTAACTTTAACCTTATTTAGGAAGCACAACTGTATCAATCACGTGAATGATTCCGTTACCTGCCTTTAAATCAGTAGCAACCACCGTAGCTGTACCACCTTTTTCGTCAGTTAATATAACTTTTCCGTTTTTTAACGAAGCTGTTATTGAACCTCCACTAACTGTTTTCAATGATAATGAACCGTTTGCAGCAGTGATAGCTTTCACTACCGTTGCAGCATCGAATGTACCAGCAATGACGTGGTAAGTAAGAACTTTAGCTAATGTCGCCTTGTTCTCTGGCTTTAATAAATAATCAACAGTACCTGCTGGTAATTTAGCAAATGCTGCATTCACAGGAGCAAAAACCGTAAATGGACCTGCACTCTGTAATGTCTCTACTAATCCTGCTGCCTTTACAGCTGCAACTAACGTAGTGTGATCTGCTGATCCTACAGCAATATCTACAATTGTTTTTTGAGCGTTTGATGCAAAGCTCAAGCCGACTAAAGCGACTAATGTTAATGCGATTGATTTTAATTTCATTTCTTTTTTGTTTTAGTACAATCACATAACTATTTAATTATGAATTAGTTTTGAAATAAATTAGATTTAACATATGATTCGTTTTCTCCTTTTAATCTGCACGTTAGAAATCCTATTATCAAAAAATTGATACGCCTGTAAGCGGAAGGACCGATTAATTTTTTATACACCGCACCGCAACCCCTACTCCTCGTCCACCTGCATCAGTGGCCGCACTGTTCTCATCAAAATAGAGGCCATTTGAATAGGAATTAGTAGTTGTGCTCGTCCAGTAATCACCATTATAGCCACTATCCGTTACTTTTCCATCACTATTCGATCGGTAACCTGTTAAAGGTAATTTAAGTGGTGATAAAAAAGCGCCGCTGGCATTTTTGGTTTTCCAAGTAGCAATTTCCTCCTCAAATTCTGAAGCCGTGGGTAATCTAAAGCCAGTCGGACATGGATTGCTGATTCCTGTCGCTCCCTGCCAAAGATCAGCATTTTGGCTTTTCAACCAGTCGGTGGGGAATTTAGTTGATTCAATAAACTTATCGTTTTCTGCAACAGCCGATTTAGCGAGTTTTTTGGTAGTAAAGGATGACCTTTTCTGATGGCCGTCTGATGATCGTCCCCATTGGAATAAATAACCATAGGAAGCCTTATCACTACTTGATTGGGCTACTTGAGTTGCGCCTAAATTACGATCCATCCAAATTTTTCCTGTTAGGGATTTCACCTCTATGGGAGAGGAAGGATTAGTCACCTTGTCCTGAGCCTTCAGGTTAAGAGACCCTGACATAAGTATAATGCAGCATAGGAAGCCAGGATTGCATTTATTCATTTACAGCTTTTCTTTGAATTTTTCGGATAGCAGCCTCTATGGATTTCTCCGGTTCTATGATATTGTATTTTCCCCAAAAATCCGGGTCAGCTAAACTAGCCACTTTATCTGACATGATTACATTGGAGGTCAATTTCTGCGTATTTTGAACCTCTGGGATGTCCTGTGTTTTCCAATCGGTGACCGCTAGTTCAATCGAGGTGGTGTAGCTGGTGTTGAATATTTTTTTGGCCCAATTTAATTTAAATGTCAAATCCGCACGAGAATAGGCATATATCCATTTACCATTCTGTTGTCGGTAGTTGATTTGATAGCGGACTTCTGTAGGATATACATCAAGTCCAAAAGGTTTTTTCCGCGTAAATTTAAGTCCTGCCTTGACTTTATCTTCTACATTTAGGGAGAAAGTAGCGCTGATGACAGCAAGACTTTTCGCATCGATATACAGTTTCCCGTAGTAAAGAGGGCTGTCTATTGTGGGTTTTTGTTTGAAAGCTAGAACTAAAACTTGGTTATCATTTATTTGGGTATTATCCTCTAAACTAAAATCATATAATTCGGATGCATCATCTGAAAATATATAACTGGGATATTTAACTAAATCAATGAATAAGGCGGAAAAAGGACCTCCTTGTAGTTTGAAATTTACGGTGTCTAATTTCGTGTAATCCGTATTTTTTCGGCCTTTAAAAAGACTGATTTGGTCTGGCGAACCTCCTATAAAAGGCTGCTTTTGAATACTAAGGATGGATTCAGAAAGGGAGACGTAGGTACGCCGTTTTCGAATGGTTTCACGATAAAAACCAGTCATTTGAATGGGGTCATCTCCGTAATTTTCTAATCGATTAGCCAGTACCCCGGAAAAGATATTTTTTGCATCTGTCTCATTGACCACTACTTCTTTTAGTATCGTATTGCTGGGTTCTAAATACAACACATTTTTTTCTGGCTTTAATTCGCTGATGGAAACAACTTTATTAGTATATCCCAAAAATGAAATAATTAGGCTTGAATTCTCCTTTTCGTTTGGGATTTTAATGGAGAATTTCCCCTCGCTATTGCTAATGGTGGAGATGGTGGTTCCGGAAACGGTGATACTCGCATAGACTAGTTCATTCCTTGTTTTACTGTCCAAAACCGATCCTTTGAATTGCTTGAACGAACTCGAATCTGTCGTCTGATAGACGGAGAAACGGGCTTCTGATTGCAACTGAGCAAGCAGGAGGAGGAATAATCCTATCAGTCCTCGAAAATACAAGTGCAGGTTAGTTTTCATATGTATTTTCAAATATAGTTTCAAAATGATTAAATTGAAAGATTAAACTTAATAGTATGAAATTTTCTTTAAATAGATTTAAAAGTCGGTATGCCGCTATGGTATATATATTTTTATTTCCTGTTTTGCTATTTGGCCAAAACAAAAAGCCCAATATTATTTTCATACTAACTGATGATCAGCGTTGGGATGCGCTTGGCGTTGCTGGTAATGCTATTATTCAAACGCCTCAGATGAATGCATTAGCTAATTCAGGTAGTTATTTTAAAAATGCATTCTCAACAACACCTATTTGTGCGGCAAGTCGTGCTTCCATATTAACAGGTTTATATGAACGCACTCATGGGTACACTTTTCAAAAACCTAAATTAAAACAACCCTATGCAGAAATCATGTATCCTAAACTATTAAAGGATAATGGCTATCATGTGGGTTTTTATGGAAAGTTGGGAGTGATTCTAGATAATCCCAATCAGTATTTTGATCAAAGTGATTTTTATGATCGTGGCGCAAGTGCAGATAGGCGGGGATATTTTTACAAGAAGCTGGGAGATGATACCGTTCATTTAACTCGTTTTTCTGGCCAACAGGCACAAGAATTTATAAAGAATGCTCCATCAAATAAGCCTTTCTGTCTTTCGATTTATTTTAGCGCTCCACATGGTCATGACCCATCTAAGGAACAATATTATTGGCAAGAAAAATCTGATTCTCTATACAAAAATAGTACGATTCCGACTCCTGTTTTAGGGGATAAAAAATATTTTAACAACTTACCATCAGAGGTACAAAATGGCTTTAATAGGGTAAGGTGGAAATGGAGATTTGACACACCAGAAAAATACCAAGAGATGGTTAAGGGATACTATCGCATGATTACTGAAATTGATGATGAAATCGGGTTTATCCGTAAACAATTGAAGGAAAAAGGGGTAGAGGACAACACAATAATAATTGTGATGGGCGATAATGGCTATTTTTTAGGTGATAGGCAATTAGCCGATAAATGGCTGATGTATGATATGTCAATTCGAATTCCATTAATCATTTACGACCCAAGATTAACCAAACATGCAGCAATTGATAAGATGGTTTTAAATATTGATATCACTAAAACAATAGTTGATTTAGCAGGTGTAGAAGTCCCTAAAAATTATCAAGGAATGAGTTTAGTGCCATTTCTAAAAAAGGGAAACATACAATCAGATAGGACGGCTATTTTAGTGGAACATCTTTGGAAAATTCCAGATATTCCTTCTAGTGAAGGGATTAGAACGGAACGCTGGAAATACTTTCGTTACAGACTGATTAAAGCGCCTGAAGAATTATATGATTTAAAGAAAGATCCACTCGAGAAATATAATCTTGCAGCCGTGCCTAAGTATGCAAAAATACTTGCACAATTGAGAAAGCAATGCGAAGAAACTGCATTGAAATACCAATCCGAAAAACTTTGTCCGGACGACCCTTTTATAGAGGATAAAAAATTCTAATTATGACGGATTAGTGTGTCATATAAGGTCGGGGGATTGTTTCCCAATAAGCAATCAAATAAGTTTATTTATTGCACATCAAGGTTGGTGTATTTTCCGGCAATTATAAGTTTTGTAAAGACCGCTTTTTCACTGCATTTTCCCGTTTTCTTCTTTTTTATATCAAAAGCATTTTGGCCATCAATACAGAATTTTTTATCTTTTCCAGACCATTTGACGCCTTTTTCTGATTCAGCATACCAATAAAAAGAATCACCTACCATATCTACTGGAATTTCAATTTGATACGTACTATCTGATTTAATTGGATACCATCCAATTGATCTCCAACCTTTTTTAAATTTATAACCATAGGCGATTGAGATTGCCTCTTTTGATTTATTAGTTATAAATACACTAGGTGCTAATGTGGAATCTATGGTAAATTCTTTCTTAGTCTCAACAGCATTATTAAGGGAGTTCGATGATCCACCTTTGTAGGCAGCGTAAAATAAAAATCCGAATACTCCAAAAATCAATAATTTAGTAAATACTGACATTGATTTGTTCTTCGCAACACCAATAAGTCCAACAGGGAAGAATAAGATGAGCAATAAATAAACTAACCATTTCTTATCATACCAGGCTTTTGAAGTGGAGTTGTAATTTGTGTCTGAATAATCTGAATAAGTAGATGATGAAGATCCTATTTCAATTGCTCTTGCTTCGTTTAGTCTTTTTAGGTCTTCAATTTTATTAGAAATCAGCGTTTGCTCATTAAGATACTTTGAAATCTCCTCAGTACTAACTTGGAGTTCTGATAAACCCTGTTGTGTGAATTTAGATTTAGAATAAAAACCTTCAAATGACATTAAGTATTCATCAATTGCATAATAAACGCTAGCGTATTCACCAGGAATACTGAATTTCTGCATACTAGCTTTTGACACATCCTTCGTAAATTCAAGTTGATTCTCTTTGAACAAAAGAGTTGCTCTATCCGTGGCATGGTATTTAGTAGTATTAATTATCTTTTTCACATCAGCTAATACTCCATTAATTTCTGTATGAAAGTCTTCAATAGCAAGCTTATTAATGGTTACGGTGCAGTTAGTTTCTAATTTATTGTCTTTGACGAACTTGATAAAACTCAAGCCTTTTTTATCCTTTCTGATGGTATAATATAAATCATCCCCTGGAACTAGGTTGAGTAATTCGTTTTGCATTAAATAGAGTATTAACCCAGAGCCGGAATAGGATTTTTTTAATTCATTTAACAATCTAGTCTCGCTCAAAATTTGGACTAATTTATTCGTTTTTAGGTACTCAAATAATGCTTTTCCCTCTAAAGCAATTTCGATAGGGCTATTAGTGCTTTTAAAGTAGTTAGAGGCCTTGTCTGTATTGTCCTCATAGGATGTTAATAGATTATCTGTGAATTTAAAGGTAAATGCAACCACCTCTCTATTTTGTAATTTACTATCGCCATAAGCTGTTAATTCAATTCTTTCTCCTGACTTTAATACAGATTTAGTTTCTTTCGTTTTAATTAAAACAGCTTTTATATAATTGATATCTTGTCCAAGCTCAAATTTTTTATTTAATACCTTCAAATTTAATTCATCAATTTCCCCCTTTAACCAGCTATTGAAAAATGAGCGGTAATTGACAATTTTGGGAGTGGTATTTAATAAATGGTCAAAATCTTGAATCGATTTGTTATTTTTCACTAAACCATCTACTACATCAGGATGATAGAAAGTGTTATTTTCATTTAATTTAAGCCATATTTGATAGGCTTTTATAATTTTAGGAAGGGATGTGTTAGTTATCATGTTTTTTAGAATTTGAGCGCTAAAGAATGTTTTCTTTGGAATAAATATTTATCCTATCTTACGTTGAGATTTTATTATAATTGTTACCTAAACATTTTTCAAAACTATTTAATTTTCTCGGGTCCCCCTAAATGGCTGCAACTATTTAAGTCTTTCATGGAAGTAAATGGCACCTCATTTTTTTCATATTTGAATGCCTGTTCCAAAGTTATCGTTCTGTTATTATCCCCGCAACTGATATCGATATCCTTCATTTTAATTTGGCAAGGATGCTCATAGCCGCAAGCATGAGCCATTTCCAATGTTTCTTTTCGTAGGGTCTTGATATATTTAGAGAATCGAACTGATTTTAATGCCGGATCAATTCCACCACTCAGCCACTTGTTTTGTGTTGCAATACCCGTAGGGCACTTATCCGTATGACATTCTTGTGCTTGAATACATCCAATTGAAAGCATTGCTTCTCTAGCCACATTTATTAAGTCTGCTCCTAATGCCATAGCTTTCATAATTTCACTTGGAAAACCAAGTTTGCCAGATCCAATAAAAACGATATCATTAGTTATACCTTTTTCTTTAAATACTTGATAAACTTCGCTGAATCCGTAGATCCATGGAAGGGCAACATGGTCAGCGAAAGATGGAGGAGCAGCACCTGTACCGCCCTCGCCACCATCAATGGTGATGAAGTCTGGCCCCTTATTCTCTTTTTTCATAATTTCTGCCAATTCTTTCCATTGCTCTAAATCACCTACAGCAGATTTTATTCCAACAGGTAATCCAGTTTTTGTGGCAATTTCCTCTATGAAATCAACCAATTCTCGAATATTACCAAATGCTGTGTGATATGATGGGGAAAGTACGTCAGTATAAGGCTCCACACCTCTAATAGCTGCAATTTCTGGCGTATTCTTTTTTGCAGGCAAAACGCCCCCTTTTCCAGGTTTCGCACCTTGTGAAAGCTTAACTTCAATGGCCTTAACTTTCGAGTATTTGTTTAAAACTAATTCTTCTAATTTTTCATAACTAAAGTACCTTAATCCATCTTCACCTGTTATTCCACAGCCAAAATACCCAGTGCCTATGTGAAATATAACGTCTGCGCCTTGTTGGTGATAAGGAGATAATCCACCTTCACCTGTGTTATGGTAGGCTCCTACCATGGCAGCACCTTGATTTAGTGACATTTGTGCTTGTGCAGATAAAGAACCATAACTCATTGCCGAAATGTTCACAATTGAATAGGGCCTGTATGGCTTCTTTCTATTATGTGATATCCCCATAACCTTCGCGCAGGGGATAAAATAAGGGTCTTTTGAACTATGATTTATATGTTCTTTTTCTACTTTATAAGGGAACATTTTTGGATTAATGAAGATGTAGTTAGCTGCATAGATATCTTTATCTGTGCCAAAACCTTCATAATTATTTTCACCCTTTGATGAGGAATAAATCCAAGATCGTTGAGATCTATTAAAAGGAAGTTCCTCTCGATTATTAGCGACAAAATATTGTCTTATGGGAGGTCCGAATGCCTCGGCAATATATCTCAATCGACCTAGTACGGGGAAATTCCTTTTTAGGGTATGTTTTTTTTGAGACAAGTCCATTATGGCAATTACAAGGACTATGGCAACTATGACTGCTAGGATAATGTAAATCATATAAATTAAAGGTTTTTGACGATATTGATTTAAAGATAGTTTTTGTCTGAAGGAAAAGCAGCTATTAAATAAAGTATTTATTTAACGGTATAATTCGCATTTTTCACCACCGCAAAGTTCTCTTACTTCTTGTTGAGTCAAATTATTAAGGTCAGATTTAAGCATATTTCTCTTTTCAGATGAAAAACGTCTCAAGAGTTTTCCTTCACAAAAACGACGCATTTGGGTTTCATTTTCAATAATAAGGCCAGGAACTTGAGTTAATTCACCAGTTTCATTCTTGGCAGCCATTGTAAAATAACAGGAATTAGTATGAGTGACGATTCCAGATTTAGGTTTTAGAGTTTCTACTCGCATACCTATTATCATTGTAGTATTCCCTACATAATTTACGGAGGATTTAATAGAAACTAAATCTCCCACTTCTACTGGATTATGAAATTCAACCCCCTCTACCGCGACTGTCACACAATATTCACCACTGTGTTTTGCTGCGCAGACATATGCAACTTTGTCCATAAGAGAAAGTAAAATTCCTCCGTGGATTTTACCGCTGAAATTAGAGTACGATGGAATCATTAATTCAGTAATGGTAGTCTCTGAATCGCTAATTTTTTTGAATTGAGTCATGTGCAGTTGGTCTTATGTTTTTCGAAATTAGTAAAATCAATATAATTCCATTTAAAAAATAGTATTTTGCCTTTAGTTAATTGTCTGATTGCCGTTTAATAAGTTTTCTCTCTTGTTTTTGATGAATATAAATATTGTCACTATTTTTAGCAAATACCTTTTATACTATGAAAGTAGTTTTTGTTGCGCAAAAGCATAAATTCATTCTTTTTGCTTTTCCATTTATTTCCTTTCGATTTTCGGTTTTTAATACTGAATCCTCTCATTATGAGTTAATGATACCGCAGGAAAAATTAATGGAAAATTGGATCTGGAATATTCAATGGTCTCCTTTTCGCATAAAGCAAGTTAGGTTAATAGAAAATGTAGTTCCTAGACCTGAATTTGTCATTCAATTTCAACAAAAATTGCCATTAAAGCCTACAGGTTTAGTTAATTTAGCCTTAAACAATCTAGCCGTTAAAGGTATTGATATTAATAAACGACCTAAAAAGTTAACTGTTAATAGCTGTGAACTTAAAAACACAAACCCTTTTGATTTATCACAACTTAATCCCCAATAATTTCATTAGATATGGTAACTGAACAAAAAACCGATTCAAGTACAATTCAAGAAACTTCAGGAAGTCGTCGATTTCTAAGATTCATGTGGAATTGCGCAGGTGCAGATGTTGAATTATTAGATAAACACTGCCCCCCCTCTGATCACTCAAAGTATGCGGGTCTAGGAGGAATAGTATTAGCTACTGGTATTTTAGCTGCGTTTTCTGCGGGATATGCCTTTTATACTATCTTCTCGCCTAAAGGTGACGCAATTGATGGTACTTTATTTATTGGAACCATAATTGGATCCATTGTTGGGGGTATTGTTTGGGGACTAATGATTTTTAATTTGGACCGTTTTATAATCTCATCTACAGGAAAAGGGGATGGTAAAGATAGTATTTCATTAAAGGAATTAGTTAATGCAATTCCTCGAATTATTATGGCTGTAATAATTGGTGTTACAATGTCTGCTCCTTTAGAAATTCGTATTATGCAATCAGAGATTGACGCCGAATTACAAAGTAAACAGAATGCTTATTTAGAAAAGTTAAATGCTGAATCTGATACCATAATTAATAAGAAAGCAACCTCTTGGAAGGTTCAACTTGATAAGGTAGAGAGAGAGATTAAAACAAAGCAAGATTATTTTGAGCTTCGTCGACTTGAGTTAAAAGATCAAATGAAAGCTTTAGATGATGAGGCTGCAGGTAAGACTGCGAATGGTTCTGTAGGTATGGGGCCGGCCTATAGAAGTA
Source organism: Spirosoma fluviale (assembly GCA_945906915.1). GTDB lineage: Bacteria > Bacteroidota > Bacteroidia > Cytophagales > Spirosomataceae > Aquirufa > Aquirufa fluvialis_D. Next base: position 21,382 of record CAMDSI010000002.1, read on the forward strand.
AAAAAGGGAATTTGGATAAATTAGAATCGGAACGAATTAAGGCGGAGGAAGCTGCTGCACCTGAAATTAAGCGTCTGCAAAAAAATGCCGACACCTACCGTGAAAAAGTTCAAAACATTGAATCGGAAAGAGAGGAATTGAAGAAGGATAATGTAAAGCGGAAAAATCAATTAGATGGTTTATTGGAGCGCATTCATATCTCACACGAGATTGGAGGTTTAGTTCCTTGGGTTATTATGGCACTTCTATTGATGATTGAAACAGGGCCTATCTTCTTCAAATTAATGATGATAAAAGGACCATATGATTATTTAGAGGAGAACAAGAAGAAGTTGATTTTGGCCAAATCGGGGATCATCGAATTGCCTCCACATGTGGAAGGGGATAAGGCAGTAGTTGAATATAAGTACTTGCAGGTAGATGCGATGTCAGATGTGGCAAAAGGAGCAAATGAAAGCTGGACAAATCAAGTTAATTCGGAGATTAAGGATAATCCTGCGAAATTTTTATAATCAAATTGAAACTACTTAGGTATTTAGTGATTGATTCATTGACATTTGGCGGAAAAATTCTGCCAAGTGTCAATGATTTATCCATTGTGGAGAAAATCTTGCTTTGGTTGAAAATTCAGTTTGCAGTCTTTGCATTGGGGGCTGTAATTTTGTTTTATTTTATTTCTTTTAGTTGGATTGCAGGCATCATTACTGGGGCCCTATTTACATTTGTTTATATTTCTATTACGCTCATATTACTTTCTGGATTTAGAAAATCAAGTTATTTAAAGAAAGATAAAAAGGTGCTCGCTAATACTCAGATAGTTATTGGAAAAACCAAATTAGAGGTAGAAGATGTGAGTTATGAATCTGTTCCCGAGAATTCGAACTTGATTCCAAGTATTATTCTTCGTGTAATTTATATTGTTGTATTTGCTTTTACAATTTTTTGTGGATTGACCTTAGGGCTAAGCATGTTATTCTATCCTGACCTAGAAGAAACACATGGAAAAGAAATTGTACAACATTATGAGAAGTCATACCCAGCCTTATATGGTAATCAAATTAATTCGCTGAGAAATAAACTAACTAAACTAGAATCAGAGCGTCAAGCTATAGTTCAAAAACAGCTTGACGTTACAACCGAAATTCAGCAAGCCCAAGATGAATTCCACAAGAGTTTTTTACAGGTGGACTTGACTATTTTAGATAAACAGTTATTGGATTGGGATTTATTGCATCATCAAGAACAACTTAACTTGCCCGTTAAAATAAAATCGCTAGATGATGAGTACAATGATGGGTTAGAAAAACTTCAACTGTCCATCCAATTTAGCAAATACGGAATTTACCGTATTCAACATTTCTTAAAAAAATTGCTTTTCTTGGCCATATTTTTAGTTGGAGGCCTCATATTTTTGTTTATTTACCCCTTCTACATTCGTTATAAAATGGTATTAGCTGAATCAGATTTGGATATTAAATTGGAGAATAGAACAATTGATTTAATTAAACAAGAATATGTTAATTCTAATAAAGAAATCAAGAGGTTGATGGATGAATATGGTTATCAGGATTACCCAGGAGATAGTACAGATCCATTTATGCCTTCCTCCATTTTGAAATCGGAAAAAATTGCATTGAAAAATCAGTTGGATACCTTTTTAAAAAATGAATTAGCATGAGTATACATTTAACTCCTGAAAATTACGACAAAAAGGTAGATGATTCATTTTTTGCCTATGGCAATGTCAAAGCTCTTTTTAGAGGGCCTGAACATCTAGAAAATGAAGTAGTTACTACGATTTCAAATAGGACTAACTCAAAATCTATTAGGGTATTTGATATAATTTTATACAAAGACATTAACATATCAGAGGCTAATGTTATACCTAATGATCAATGGGAGTCTACAATTGCGGAAGTAAAAAAAGGAAGTTTCTTTCATTCTACTTTGGAAGATAAACTAGCGGTAAATTTTAGCAAGCCTTATTTTTCTAATGTTGATTTTCTCAGAACTACTGTTTACAGACCTGAGTGTTTTATAAAAAATCCAAAGATCAATTATTCTCTACAGAAAGAAGGATTTACGTTTGGGGAGATTGAAGGGGAGTTGTATTTTAAAGTAGGAGATCCTAAGCCTGTGGCTCCAATTAAAAAAGCCGCTCCTATACAACCTGTTGAAGTAACAAAGACGGAAACAATTCCTGTTCCTACAGCGCCCATACAGCCTGGTATTGGATGTTGGGGTTTAATCATGAGTTTATTTGGTTTTTCTTGGGCCTTACCATTATTACCAGGTAAATACTCTAAGAATGACATACCCGCCCTTCAAAAAGCTGGTTGTTTATGGCCGATTCTGCGAATTTTAGGATTATTGTTTTTACTGATGTTTTTGCTGAAAGGGTGTATGAATTATTCTTCAACTGTTTGGAAAAATTCAAATAAAGATGCAATTAAAAATGATGTCAAACTTGATATACCCACAGGACAAGAAAAATTAGACCAAAGTAGTCAATTAGCTAAACTACTCCCATCTGAAGCGGCTAAAATGAAGAAAAATAAATTGTCAGATACCACTTTTGTGGTACCTCCTGGCAATTATAAATTAGTTTTTTTTGATTCCAATAGACAGGATAGCGATAAAATACGTCTAAGTTTAAATGGACGGGAGTTAGCCCATTCTTTAGAGATATTTAACGAGAAGCAAGAAGTAGTTTTAAAAAATATGCGATTTGGAAAAAACATTATTGATTTTGAGGCTTTAAGTAATGGTAAATATGGTATTTGTACGGCTGAGGTTTACCTAGTCAATATGGATGATGGAGCGACTCAAATGTATAAGTTTTATAATATAGAGGGGTTTAAGAAACGTATTTTCATTGAGCAACATTAATGGCTATTAAAACTAAAGATGTTTGGATTAAAGGGGATTTAAAGGCGCTTTCGACCTTTGATGAAACTTTTTTATCCACTGGCTCAAGGCAAGTGAATGACGTATCATTAACTAATATCGAGATTACCAATGCGGTAATTTTAGACGATTTTGATGCTAAGTTAGAACGGAAGGATCCTTTCATTGAATACAATACGAGTATATCTGATGTAAAAATTCGCTTTAAAGGGGCTAGTCATGATGAAGTTGCATTCTCAGAAGATTTGGATGGAATGTTATTGAATGACGTGAAATTTTTTCAAAAAATTCATTTAAATGACGTAGATAATCACCTTATAAAAAGTACTGTATTTTTTCATCGTCGGATACAATTTACAGTGCCTGATCCTCCCAATTTGAAAATAGCTACGACAAGGGTAGTTTTAAATAATCAATTTGGAGGAACTCCTATTATTAGGGAGGAGGTAATCACTCCCATTATTAAGGAGGTGACTATGAAGCCAGTAAATTCGAGGCTAAAATCGTTCTTTGCTGCTGAGAAAAAGAATTTTCTTTCCTCTATTTTAATCATAGCTCTTCTGCTTTTTTTGTTTTACAATACAGCTTTATTCCCTTTGGTTTTTATTGCTGGCATTGCCTATCTAGTCTGGTCTTTTAAAAAGTTATCCGTTGGCTATTCTAATCTGACTCCTAATCATGCGGATGATTCAGTTTCCTCTGTGGATATATATAAAGCTCGCAGTTCAGTAAAAGATCGATCTTGGAGCCCATTTAGTAAGTTCATTCTTGTTATTTTAGTTCTTCTAATTCTATATGCATTAGGGGCTAAAAATTACGGTTTACTTAAGTTCCTAGGAATTGTCGCCTTTATCTGGATCCTGCTTAATTATTTCACCTCCGGTTTTGGCTTATTAAAAAAGGTGTTCAGTTTAATTGGTGGGCTAATTTTAGGTCTTCTAGGTATTATGGCTTTGTGGTTTTTATTAGGGGGAAATAATTCTTCCGTTGTTGACGATAGCCAAAAAGAGGATTTTATTAAAAATAATAAGATTCTAAAAACAGGGGATTCTCTTTTACACTTTAGGAATTGGAAAGATTATAATGTAAATCAACTTGCTGGTAATTACTTTACGTATTATCCTGAATTTGATAAATCTGTCAAGTTTAGAAATGACTACGATTCCGATGATTTTTCAGCGGTTTATCAAAGTTTAGTTGAAAAGGATTTAAAAACAGTGGAGGTTTATTCTAAACTTTTTGATAGTTTAAATACAGCAAATAAATGGAATAGACAGCAATTAGCAGAGGCTATCGTTACCTCTATACAAACAATTCCTTATGTATTAGTACATGATCAATCTTGTCAGCAAGCTATTCAAGAAAGTGGAAGTTCATTCTTAATTCAATACCATAAGGACGGTAAAGAATGCTTACCTAATATTAAATATGGTGTACAAGGAGGTTATGAATTTATTCATAATCTGAAAGGGGATTGCGACACTAGGTCACTTCTTTGCTTTGAATTATTAAACAGGTTTAAATTTCCTGTTGCGATGCTAATAAGTGAGGAATATGGGCATTGCATCCTAGGAATTGACCTACCGTTAAAAGGAAAATCAGTAGGGAATTATCAACATAATTATTTAGTTTGGGAGACTACTGCTCCTGGCTTTAAACCGGGGGAATTGTCCCCTGAAATTTCAGATATGGATAAGTGGCATATTGCCATCACAAATTAAATATATAACTATGAACAGCATCGCACTTTATTTAGGAGTATTAGAAGTAGTTTTAGGCTTAGTCTATGGAATTTTACTTAGCTTCTTCGTCTTTTGGCTAATGAAGAAACTCTTTTTAGACAAAATGGAGATACGGTATGATAATTTGGCCTTTGGTGTATTGATGGCTTTTGTGCTATTTTCTGTAGGTAAAATGGTCAGCTCAGCTCTGCAACCTGCTGTTGATTTCACGAATCGTTTGATGAATATGGGTCTTCAAATCGAAGAAGTATTAGGTCGTGCAAGTTATACTATTACTGGATTTTTTGTTGTAAGCACTCTGGTGGCGGGAATTATCGTAGCCATCTCATTTGTCTTATTTAACTGGTTAACTCAAGGTCTTAATGAGTTTGAAGAGATCAAAAATAAGAATGTAGCAGTAGCCTTAATTTCAGGTACGATCATTCTAGTCATTACACAGTTTGTAGCTGGAGGAATGGAAATGATTTTTGAGGCTTTTATCCCTTATCCACAAACGCCTAGATTATTCTAGTTTTTTTATGTTACAGAAATTTAAATATCGATTTGATTTATTGATAAGCCAAAATCCAAAGGGACTATTGGTGTTATTAACAATTGGTGCATTATCCTTACTGGCCATAGTATCTGGTTTGATAACTTTTTTTGATTCTAGCTCCACGAGTTTTTGGACTAATTATGAAGATGTAATTAATATTACCTTATCGCCGTCTATTAAAGTAAATTCTAGTATTTTACTAACCTTTCTTTATGTTTTCGTAGCTGCTTTAGGTCTATTATTTATTAGTGTTTTAATCGGTATTCTAACTAGTATCATTGAATCAAGAATTATTGAATTAAGGCGAGGGCGGTCTCAGGTTTTAGAGTCAAATCATTCGGTTTTTTTAGGGTGGTCTAATAAATTATTCACTGCCATCAAGGAGCTTTCGGAAGCGAATAAGAGTCTTAAAAAGGCAAGCATTGTGGTGCTTACAATTCGTGATAAGGTTTTTATGGAGGAATATTTACTTCGTGAAATTCCGGCAAATTCCACTACTAAAGTGATTTGTAGAACGGGTGATCCAAGTGATTCTAAAGACCTCGAAATAATAAGTCCTAATTCTGCAAGATCTATTGTGCTTTTAGCAACGGACGACGAATTCAGTGATTCGATGGTACTAAAACGCGCTCTAGCCTTACAAAAAAATGATTTAGTGACATGCCCAGTCATAGCAGAAGTAAACTCTGCAGAAAATGCTGAAGCATTAAAATTATTGCCAAAATTAACAGTTATTCAACCTCGTAATTTTATTATGCGACTTTTAGCACAGTCTCTGAAAGAGCCTGGACTTAGTAAAGTTTATTCAGAGTTGCTAACTTTTGAAGGAAAGGAAATTTATTTTTGGCCGCAGATTAAACAGCTAAATTTGTTTGAAGATCATATTGTAGGGCGAACTTTTAAAGAGGTTGTTTATGAGTTTGAGAATTCGAGTTTGATCGGAATCGTGCATGATTATCAATCCTTAGGAGGAAATGCACAAACGAATGCAGTTAAGATATTACCTAATCTAGATTATGTCATTCAATCAAGTGATCGATTGATTTTGATCTCTGAGGATGATTCAACCATAGGAGGATCAGTGGGTAAGTCGGTGTTTAAAAATTTAGCATTTAACAATTTAGCTAATCAAGCCTACACTTATAAACCTAAACACATTACTATTGTAGGATGGCATAATTGGGGTGATATATTATTGTCAGAATTACAGATGCAATTACCCGGTGGAAGTCATATTGATTTATATTACAATTCAGAATTATCAGATGGCCCTGATTTATCTTTAATTGAAGTTTTAACTAATTTGAAGGTTTCTATTCAAGTTCAAAATAGTTTAAAGAAAGAAACATTTGAAGCTATTCAGTGGGAAAAGACGGATAGTGTTTTGTTATTAGGCTATCGTGATAAATTGAATTTGCAACAAGCGGATTCGTATACTTTATTAACTTTTACGCACATTAAGTTTATACGTGATTCTCAAAAACGGGATATTAATATCTGCTGTGAGATATTAGATCCTAAAAATGGGGAGCTTATTGAAGGAACACGCGATGATGAGTTTGTAGCTAGTGATGAATTAGTTGCAAAATATTTGATCCAATTATCTGAAAATAAGTATTTGAAATCCGTTTATACAGATCTGCTTGACGAGTCTGGTTCCGAATTATTTCTGAGACCGGCATTTACTTATGTTTCAAATCACGATAAGGTTTCATTCGCGGATTTAGTTAATACTGGATTAGAACGCAATGAAATTGTGATAGGAATACAATTAAAAACGGCAGCCAATAATCACAAGATTAATTCAATTCTATCACCTGCTAAAATGTCTAGCTACCAGTTAAATGAACAAGATAGAATTATCGTGATAGCTAATAGTTAGTATTCATAAAATCCACATGATTATTGAATATAGCCAATGAGATTTCTGTTCCACTCTCTCCATTTGCTTTATAATCAAATGGGTCATCTAGATCTTTAATTAATATGATCATGTAGATGATTAAAAAGGTGACTAGAACGGTAAAGAATAAGGCAGCAAAAAAAGGTTCTATTTTTATAAAAATTAGACCCGCTGAAATTACAAAGGCCATTGACTCAACAATTGCATACGCAGAACTAATAAAATTGGTATCTCTGATTGCCTCAATACGCAATAAGTTCTTTCTGATTGTACTCATTTCATTTTTAATTCTAATTAGAAAGTTAGCTTGTACTTTTTCTTTGTCTAGTTGAATGATGATGGAGTTTAGTTCGTTAATTTGATATAACAAATCAGATGTTGTGATATCTTTATAAAGCCAAGATTTGATATTATTGACAAGGTTTTTTTGAAATGAAATAAATTGCTGATAAGTAGCATCAGAATATTGATGCTTTAATGTTAAGCTATCGTCCAAAATATTTTTTAAGGAGGAGGTAATTTCCCCAGGGATTTTTTCACTCTCTTTATAATCAGATAATACACCTGAAATTAAAAATCCAATGAGGAAAATAGTGGCACCCACTAAACTTGTAAATAGGGCATTTAATTCCATCATTTCTAGATCATAATGATGAAATAAAGCTTTAATGAGTAAGATGCTTGCTATTATTGGAAGTACTTGTAGAAGGATCTTCCATTTGATGTAAAGTTGTTTTTTCATATTACAAGTTGTGTAATATAAATTTAATGCTTCTTTTTCTTTATTAATAATATGGTAACATTAATTTAATAGACGGTCTTTTTGATTTGTTTTTAATCTAGCTTAACTATGAAATTTTTTTTGTTTTTCTTACTCTTTTTTCCCTTTTGTTTGTTCTCGCAGGTCTTGGTCATTGATAGAGAATTATCAACTGATTCATTGAAAAAGAATTACATTCTTTCTGGTACTTTTAGTTATAATTCTGATAAACAAAAAAACAATGTAACAGAGTTTAATTCGAATTTTGAATATGACCGCATTTTTTCTAATAATTATGCCTTTATCAGTTCTTTTAGAAATGATTTAACTAGTAATGGGGGAAATTTAATTCAAAATGAGGGAGTTATTCAATTGAGATATCGGGATAACGATACCCGAAAATTTAGCCCTGAATTATTTTTGCAATACCAATGGAACGGAGCCTGGGGGATGGAAAATCGTTTTTTACAAGGGGTTAATTTACGAGAGCGTTGGGTAGAGAAAAATGGATTTGACTTTATAACTGCAACGGGAATTTTTAGGGAGGTAGAAATTTGGAATTGGAATGGAGTGAATGAAAATTTAATTCCTGCTGATGCGGGAGTAATTGAAAAGGACCTTCTTCGGTTTAATACATATATTAAATCAGGTTTTCAAATCGCAAAGAATGTAGATTTTTCGGCCATTACATTCTTGCAATTCCCTTTAAATGAAGATTTCATGAAACCTAGGTGGTTTTGGGACTGCAATTTGAATTTTAATATGTCTAAATATGTCAATTTTCAAATTCATTACGATCATATGTATGATTCTAATAGGGTTGTACCTATTTCAAATTATTATTATAGCATTTCGACGGGAATACAGATTGTGTTGTAGGGGTATTGGGATTTTAAAATAAAAATTAAGTTTTAGATATGAATATAGAAACAGTATTATCGATGGCGTCTATTGTAGTTAATATAATAGGTTTTTATTTCGTTATTCACCAAATAACGCAACTGTAAATAACTGGTCACAATATGCTTACTTAAGACCAAGTATTTGTCTAATTGGATTAGGTATAAACTCGAGGTAATTCTTTTTTAATACGAACTGCAATCCCTTGACTAATACATAAATTACTAGGATGAAAATGAAATAGGAGTAAATGGGATTAACGCTAATGTCTGCTTTAGCTAACGGTTGTAAGACAAATGATATAATTACAGTGTGAATGACGTATACGAAGAGGCTGTGCTCCCCTAATTTAGCAATGTGTGAAAAGAAGCTAGGAAGGTGTAGTATTTGAATTGCTGCCATACTGGCGGCTAAAGTGAGTGTGGTAGTAAATAGTAAATAGGGGAGTTCGACCGGATAAAATAATTCGACATATCCATTTCTGATGCCTTGCGTGATTGGGATATAAACTAGGTAAATGGCACTTAACGCACACGCTAAAATACTTAAAGAAATGATATAGTTGTTTAGCCATTTCTTTTTATAAACGTCCCCTATTATACTACCTAATACACTGAAGGAGAGCCAAGGAAAAAGGGGGAACCAACCGTCTAAGAATAATCGTTTGAACTCAAATAGATGCTCTGCTTGAAGAGAGTTAACCACCAAAATGTCGTTGTTTGCAAAACGGTAATTAATGTCGGTATTTAGGCCAAAGTGAATGAATATAATTGCAAGCCAGATTATTCCTTTCAAGGCTAGAGAGCTATTTCTAATCGCCAAATTGATTAACAAAGAAAATCCGATTAGGTACAGTATGTCAAAAGTATTAAAGGGTTTAATTCCCCAAATGACTGAGTCAATAAATGTTCCTGTCGCGATTAAATAGCCGGAATTTTGCCATTTGGCCCAATTCTTCTCCCCTGGTTTTATGGTTACACTTAAAACAAATCCTGATAAGAAGATGAAAACAGGTGCAGCTAAGGAACAAAATAGACGAAATTCATAGGATATAGACTCTTTAATTAAATAGGGGCTCGCATTAGCAATGATCATTATGAAAATGGCAGCTGTCCTAAGTAAGTCTATTCCAGGCAATCTTGTTTTCATTAGATTGCGAATATTATAGTAGCTGCAAAGAATAAAAATGGGAATAAAAATCTGAACGCTAAATCGATCTTTTTTGCTTTGAGTTTTTGACTTTCAACGCCGGAATCATCTAAATAGAACGTGACTAAGGCCTGTGCCATTGTTATAGCAATCAAAAAATAACAAGTATAAAAGATTTTGTCGATGTAGATGATATACCCAATATCTGGAAGTTCGCCAGATACAGCCAATTGAAAGGCAATGGCACTCAGTAAAGATGTTACAGTTAAGCCAGCTGCGATATCAATTTTTTCAGCAGGCAAGTAAAATACAAAATAAACTAGCAAAAGAATGATCATCAAGGGGATCAGTAATTTGCTAATGTAGGGTACAAAAGATCGGTTCAATTTGATTGTTGTATCGATTCTACTGTAAACTGAAATCGGGTCAAATTCAGGGTCACCAAAATTCGAATTATAAACACCTTTCCCTATTTCAATGTCAGATTTAGAGAAGAAGTAACTTTCATTTTTGTTCGTAATTAAATCATTCGAAAATCCCCACAGATGCCTGCTTTGTTTTGAGTTAATGTAAGAGGAAGTGTCTGCCGATATTTCAAATTGATTGCCTGGTAAAAGAGAATTTTCGATGCTGATTTTTAAGGTTTGAATATCAAGTGGATACATTCTGAAATCGGGATTAAAATAGAAAGCTCCTTGGTGAAAACCGGTATAATAGAATTTATTCTTTTCGATTTCACGCGTCTCTTGAATTTCTTCTTTAAATCCTTCAATGGGAAATTCGACAGCATTTACATATTCCATATTGGTAATCACGTCATTAGAAATTCCCGTTTTAGTGGAATCGTTATCGAATATCATCCACCAATAAAATTCCGTATTGAATTTACCCTCCTTATAATCTGGGACAAGCTTTTTAATGTAGATACCAAAGCGAACTTTTACTTTCTCTTCTTTCGCAAAAAGGAGTTGAGCAAAAAATGGTAACAATAAAAGACAACTCAGAGTTAAGGCAAATTTTTTCAGCATTTCATCTGGAATTAAGATTAACTGCAATGTACTTACTTAATTAAAAAAGACTCAATTTGTTGAGCCTTTTTTAATTAAAATAGGGATGGATCAGGTCTATTTACATCGATGGACCAATTAGATTCATCCAATAGTTGATTCGCATTTTCAAAGGATTTAAAACCTTCGCCTCCTGTTCCCTCTTTCCAAACAGATTCACCTTTACTAGCATCAATGGTGTCTTTTCTGACCTCATAAATGGACTCAACAATCGATAAGTAAGATCCATTACCTTTTGAAACAAATTCATCAAAACTTAAAAATCCACCATTATCTATGTGCAAATTCATTCTTTCAACAATTACTGCACCGTCTTCTATTGTTTCAAATGAAATTTCAGAAAGACTATCCCACGAGAACAACATACTCACATTATCGTCTCCTTCATGTGCTCCATAAAAACCATTTTTATTTATAGCTATCCATGAGACAACGTCTTCTTTCCAAATTACAAAAGGAATTACCCACCAGGCATGCTTTAGTTCTTCTTGAAGTTCTAAGGGCGCATAGGAAAGGATCGGAATTACTTTCTCTGAAACAATTGATTTTTTTATATTTGAGATTTCTTTTTCTTTGAATTTAGGGAAATTAGTCTCGTCATTGAGATAAATCACCCAAGAGGGTATATTAGCAGTTATACCTAAAGCAAAAGCATACTGGATTGATTTTTCTTGCCATTTTCTTAAGTATTCTTTAGCCTCTGTACTACTATTTGTATGATTGATTACTGGAAAATCTGCTTCATCATCTTCAGTTGTTATTTCGACTTCTTGATTCTCAACCTCCTCTTCAACCAGTTGTTCTTCTGTTTCCTCATTCGAAGAATCTCCATATAAAGCATTTTCAATAACGTTTAGTTTATTTTCATCATAACCACTCAGTTTGCCCTCTTCAGCTAAAGTTCTTATCGCATCAAAGAAATAGTTTCCATTTGCACACGGTTCCATCAAACAAGCTAAATCAGCATTATTTTCAATTAGTAATTCGACGACCGGCCAAACTTGATTTAATATAGCTTCTCTTAAAGGAGTACCGCCTGCTTCTGAGTGGTATTCGTTATATTGAAGTACGCGTCTATTGATATCAACACCAGCATCAATTAAAATTTTAACAGCCTCTATTCTTCCATTTGCAGCTGCTAAATGGATAGGAGTTCTGGAATCGGCACCCAATATGTCTGGATTTGCACCTGCTTTAATTAAGACTTTCAAAACTTCATTTTGTGCATCCCATGCGGCAAAGTGCACTGCAGTATACTTATCTTGTCCGGTATCTAATATATCTAGATCTCCTCCTTCTTGAATGATTCGATTTATGGTATCGATGTCTCCTTGTTCAGTAGCAGAAATGAGTTCTGGGCGATCAAAAATCATTTCAACGTTTTCTGTATTACCTTCTTCTAACGCTGCTAATAAACTCTCAAGTAAGGCATCATCGATTGGTTCATTTTCATCTGTTGCGCTTTCATCCTGAATTGGGCTAGATTGTACTGTTTCAGTTGAGAATGCATTAATCAAAATGGTAGCACCAGCCAAAGCATCCTCTACCGTTTCGAATGAAGTGTTTCCTGCTAAACGAATACCTTGGGAGTATGCCTCTAAAGCAGAATTGGAAGCTAAGATAGGGGCCAAAAACTCTTCATCTCTACAGTAAAACCCTACTTTGATCGTATTTTTTGACGTATTAAAAAACACATGCGTTCCTTTAGCCGGATTTAATGCGGGTATATGTATATCCAGGTAATTATCTTTGTTTACCTTCTTTACGACAGCATCAGGATGCATAGACCCGATACCATTTGCTAATTGATCTTGAATAGTACTCATTAAATTATTTTTTTATAACTCTTAAATAATAGCCATTTTCGAGGTTTGATTTTGTTAATAAGGCTCCATCGTGTGTTCTAAAAACTGGAATATCATCACCTAACCATAAAGCAGTTTGATTTTTGCCCCAAAAACCCGTTACAAAATTTTTATATTGAGATTTTACACTTTTAGTTAAGATTTTATATTCTAAAATCCCTCCTGGAATCACATTTAGTCCGCTTTCATTACTTCCTTTATCTGTGCCAAATTGTCCATCAATAAAACCATATAAATGATAGTCGCCCCAGCCATAATCTCTACTTTGCAAAGCTTCTGCATTATATTCACCATTAATATCTGATAAATCCGCGAAACCAGTATGATCAATTTCTAAGGTTATATTCAAACTTTTAAATAAATTATACCAATCATTTCTAGATGGAATTTCAAATCCCGCAGGCGCTATATTTTTAGAATTGTTTACTGCGTAGTAGTTGTAGATTTTCCCATACTCTTTCCCCAACTCATTATCATAATTATAGTTTGCCCAAGCAGGTGTTTTATCTTTAATAAATTTCATCCATTCTTCATTAGTATTAGCTTGAAGAATAGGAGTTCCATCCTGAAATTTAGAGACAGTAAGATTTGAGGTTGTCCATTCTCTTGATCCGACTCTGACAACTTTATAATAATTTTTTTCTGCATCAAAAATTTCAGGATTTTTAGTATAAAGTTCGCTGTAGCTAGAAGCATTACTTACAAGATTAAAAGGGATTCCTATTAAACCTAGGCATATATCTACTATAAGTCCTATGATTAAAAAGGCTAAGGTTTTTAAAATAAAACCTGTAATATATTCTGCAATTGTTTTCATTTTAGATTATTAGATTCTTTGATTTTTTGTATGACTAATAAAATATCCTGTTTTGTGAAATTCATTCGATAGGTAGGAATTTCAACTTTAGAATGGTCCCTCATAAGAAGTTCTATGGAATATAATTGGAATATATAGATAAAGCTGTCACGGACGAGAGTCGCATCCACTAAATCCTCAAGCTTTCTACTATTAACCTCCTTGTTGTCTTTCCAACTTATTTCGGTCTTATTAATAGAAATTGAATCATTTTTATTGATTACTAATGAAATAAATAGAATGATGCCTGGAATTCCAGAAATTAACCCTATAAATATAAAAGGCCACAGGTGGGATTCTGCGTGATTTGTATTTTGATAAACAGAATGAAAAAGTAAAAATCCTACTAATTGAATAATAAAAACGGCGACATATTTTGGAAACTCTGATGGATTGAACTCGATGATATCGAGTTTTACAGAAGGTTTTGATTTTAGGTTTTCAATAAACTGAATGGCTCCTAAACACATTAGAATACCAACCAGTGGTTTCATCAAACCTAGTTCAGCGAATGAAAAGTAGACACTCATAAAAATACTTAGGCTATAAATAACCAGAAAAATTAAAGGGAATGTTTTTTTCATATTTTTTCATTTGAAAACTAAATTATAAAAAAACACAAATACATATTTAATTATTTATTTAACGGTATGCTGAGAGACCAAACTATACTTTTCGATTAAATTGCCTTTTTTATGGATATCATGTTATGATTGTGGCTGCTTTAGGGAAGAGTAGAATAGGAAAGAATTGTTTCACAGTTTATTCCTGGATTTTTTTGTGTTTTACAACAATAGAAAAGGAGGAGTTATTCTTGTAATAACTCATTTTGATAACTTTTTCTCCAATAATTATTTCTTCAAATTTACTTTCTTCTGAGATTAGCGTATTTAAACTTTCGTTCGCCCAGTTAAAACTTTCATCCCATTCTGGAGCTGCATTTTTTAAAAATCGAATTAATAGTGCTGAGTTTTGTAGGGTTGACTTTTGATCTTTCGGATTAATGAAAATTATTAAAGTCGTTGAAGTTAGATTGTTTTTATTTCCAATCATTTCAAAAAGAGAATATTTAGTGGTTCCCATATATCTATTTACGTTATCAATTTTCGACAACTTCATTACGTAAAAATTCTTTAAATATTTCATCATATCATTATATGAAACATTTATAGGCAGGTCAATTTTATTTTTATGTGGGAAAGTAGCTCCTATGATGGATTGGCAGAAAAGTGATAAACAAATCAGAATACTACAAATGAGTTTTTTCATGAGATTGATTGACTTTAAATTTTTAAAAGTTAAATATCTTAGATAGATAATTTCATTTTTATTAAAGTTAAAAGGTATACCCCCAAATGAGAATATACCTTTTAGTAAGTATTAGGTCATAAAAATAAATTTTTTTTGGTCAAATTCTAATTCTAATCTACACTTATTTGGTTGTCACAATTTGATTTAATTGTTAGAATTCTAGTTCTTCCAATCCAGGGTTGATAGTATTTTATTTTTCTCCCACTAATATATGACCAATTTCCTGTTCTGGAAACTTGAGAATCATAGAAAGTGCCATCTTTATAAAATGTAGGTGATTCGACCAATAAGCCAGAATAATAAAGGTAAAACTCTCGATTAATGATACATCTAATAACAGATTGCTTTTGACTTTTTTGTGAATACAAATTTGTGCTAACTGCAAGAAGAGCAAAAATAGTTAAAAGATTAATTGTTGATTTCATTTTCATAATATATTGATTTAAGTTATTAATAATCAAATTGTACAAATATTCTACTAATTTTTACAAACTAGGTCGGCGGGTATTTAATAAGGAAAATAGACCTTACAACCACCATTTGTTTTAACAGTAACATTCATGCCATTTTCTGCTATGTAAGGGATATAAACCTTTACGCTGTTACCTCCAATATATTTCCAAGTTACTCCGTTATCTGGCTCCAATACACCTACTTTGTAATACCCGCTACCATCTGTATTAAATCCAAATGTAGCTTCGCTGTAATTCCAATCTCTACTTGTTAAGCACTTGGTTACTTTTTGTTTTTGACTAGAGCCTTTTTTTTGATTTTTTTGCGAATATAAATTTGTACTAATGACAAGTAAAGTGAAAATTGCCGCAAGGTTAATTATGGTCTTAAATTGCATAATAATAGTTGTTTAAGTTAAGAACTCTCAATACTATTATTATTTAAAGATATTTTAAAATTATATTTATTTAACGGTTATATAAATTGAAAATACGTAACTATATAACCAGGGCTAATCTATAAATTTTATTTTTTCTGGGCTAAATAGAAGTAGGTAATTACTGATTCATCTTCTCAAGAGAACAAATGTATTTTTAAAGTGTCTATGGTAGTCAAATCTAAATCTAAATTCCCCTCCGTGTTATCAAGATTGGAACCCACTAAAGTAAAAAAAACCACCTCGTTTGAGGTGGTTTCTGTAGTTCCAAATGCCGACTCTTTCAATTCACTATTGAATCTGAATGAGATAAGGACGAATCCATTTAAAATACGGAGAATAGAAAAGTTTAATTAGTTTGACGATTTGCAAAAATTAGTGAACTTTTTGAGCTTGTTCCTTTTTTGATAAAAGGAACAAACTTTTATTTTGTGTTAATAAAACAATTTCGAAATAAATCTTTCTTTGGTTTAACATTCTAATCCTAAACCAAAAAGGCACTTGAAAAAATTAATCTTAGTCAGTCTATTATTGTTTTCTACAAGCATTCAGCTCAATGCACAGGATACAAAACCTTATTCTATTCCAGGTTCAGAAACCTATGTAATTCATTCGAAAATTAACCAACGGGAGTATAATCTCGCTGTATCTGTTCCGAACAATTACGATAAGTCGAAGAAATATCCGGTCTACT
The DNA here is from genome assembly GCA_945906915.1 of Spirosoma fluviale. Lineage (GTDB taxonomy): Bacteria > Bacteroidota > Bacteroidia > Cytophagales > Spirosomataceae > Aquirufa > Aquirufa fluvialis_D. The sequence goes on from CAMDSI010000002.1 coordinate 37,960, forward strand.
ATCTCTTAGATGGATATTATGCATTCCCACTTATTGCTTTGTCAAATAAGTTATTAGGTCCCTGGAGAGTCGGGAACAAAATTGAAGAGGTGATAGTCGTGTCTATTACAGGAAAAGAAAAATCATTTAATGAATGGTTGTGGGAGCGGTGGCCTGATTATACATTTAATCCATCTATTAAATTTGACACTACATTTGCTAAATCCTGGGAATCTCCAGAACCCTTAGTTTCGGGGAAAGGCGATGCTTTTCTACAAGTCATTCGGAAAGAAATCATTCCTTTGGTAGAAAAAAAATACAGTACTAATCAAGAAAGAGGAATTTCGGGTCATTCGTTAAGTGGTCAATTTGTGGCTAATTTATTATTTAAGGCGAATGATATTTTTTCAAAGTTTGGTATAAATAGTCCCTTTCTGCTCCTATATAATGACAATGAAATTAGGAAAACGGAACTCGCTTATTCAAACACACATGCTTCTCTAAAGGCTAAGATATTTTTATCCTATGGAGGGCTGGAAAAGCCTGAAGAAATAAAAGATCTATATGAATTTGAGGCTCTTTTGAAAAAGTACCAAGGTGTAGAAACGAAATTGGTCATCTTTGAAGATGAAACACATACCTCAGTTATCCCATCTATGATTATGAGAAGTTTAAATTATTTATACAAACGCGAAAAGAACTAATTCTAAAAATCGTTTACTCCCACTTTGGGAATTAAACGTCTTCAAAATTTTACCAAAATAAATTGTACCATTCACCGAAATAGACTTTGTTCTATTTCTTAACCAAAAAAATTATGAAAAAATTACTGTTAAGTATTCTTGTATTAGCAACAATGATTGCCTGTACATCTAAAGAAACAACAACTGAAGGAGAAGATCCTAATATGGTTTTGTTTAGAGAAAATGCGAAGGTTGTAGATGCTACCTTTAAAGCATACTGTAAGAAAGACATAAATGCATTTGCGTCTGCTTACTCTGATACAGTAAAATGCCATTCTGCGGTGTATGGTGAAAGCGATATTTCCAAAGCAGAAATCATAAAAAGATCATTAGGCTTCTTCAAATTAGTCAATAATCTAACAGCAAAAGTCATTCTTTTACCTGGAGTAGATGAAACTACTTTAAAGCCAGATGGCTCCGTGAGAGCCTATATACTTTGGTCTGGAGATGCTGTAAACAAAGCTCCTAAAAGAGATTTGAAAGTCTATGCTAGTTACAAACTAGATAAAGATCACAAAATCTATGACGCGGATGAATATTTTGACGTAACCGGCTTCGTTAATTACGCAACAGCAGCACCTGCTAAATAAGTTTAAAGTTTTAAAAATTTGTGAAGAGACCTCTGGAAATGGGGTCTCTTTTTTTGTTATGATGTTTAGATTTTTAGGACTTTGTTTAAAACAAAAAAAACCACCTCGTTTGAGGTGGTTTTTGTGGTCCCACAAGGATTCGAACCTTGGACCCCCTGCTTGTAAGGCAGGTGCTCTGAACCAGCTGAGCTATAGGACCATTTTCTTGAATTGGTTTGCAAATATCTTATTTTAATTTAAAATATGCAAATCGGTCTTTGAAAAAAGGTGATTTTTTTTGATTCAGAGGCCTTTTTCGTTGATTATCTGCTTGAAACACACCATCTTTGCAGTGGAAAAATAATTTTATGGAAACATTACTTTCAGTAGATGGAGTTGTCAGTTTATTGACATTAACCTTTTTGGAAATCGTTTTAGGAATTGATAATATCATTTTCATTTCTATAGTGGCGTCAAGATTACCTAAAGAGGAGCAAAGTAAGGCACGAAATATTGGATTATTTTTAGCGATGGTGTTTCGAGTGGTTCTTTTGTTTGGAATTTCGATATTGATTTCCCTGCAGCAGCCTTTTTTTCATTTTGATACCTTTTTGCTTAAAGTCTCACCATCTGGTCAGGCGATCATTCTATTTGTGGGTGGTTTGTTTTTAATTTATAAAGCGACGAATGAAATCTTCCAAAAATTAGAAGGGGAGGAGCAGGAAATTTCTAAAAGGGGTAAGGCCGTAAGTTCGGTTGCTCAAGTAGTAACTCAGATTGCCCTCATTAACTTAGTATTCTCAGTAGACTCTATTTTGACGGCTATTGGATTAAGTAACGATATGGGAGTGATGGTTATCGCGGTAGTTGTATCTGCGCTTATCATGATGGGTTTCTCTGGGCCTGTTGGTCGTTTTATTAACAATCACCCTTCATTACAGGTTTTAGGATTATCCTTCTTAATCATGATCGGTTTCATGCTCATCGCAGAAGCGAGCCACGACTCCGAACTAACCATACTAGGCAATTCCATAGGTACAATCCCAAAAGGCTATTTATACTCTTCCATTGTTTTCTCTCTATTCGTGGAATTTGTGAATATTAAGATGCGCAAAAAATCAACGGATAAAGTAGAAATCCGAGATCTAAAGAACCAGGCGGAGCGCGAGGGTATCATATAACAAAAAAGCCCCTAATCGGGGCTTTTTCTATTTAATACTTTTCGCAATCGCCAGCAGCTCTTTAGCGCCACCCTGCGGCAGGCCTAAGACCTTCTTCTTCACTTTGCCTGAGGCATCTAAAAAGAAGACGGTAGGATAACCTTCTAATGGATACATATTCGCTAAGGCTGGGCCTTCTCCCGCTTCCATGTCCACACCGATAGAAACGAAGTGTTCGTTAATGTAAGCGCCTAATTCTTTATTAGGGAATACATTCGTCTTTAATACCTTACAAGGTCCACACCAAGTTGTATATGCGTCGAACATAATGCCTTTGTTCTCTTTCTTGGCTTTGGCCATCGCTTGTCTGAAGCTTCCTTCGAAGAAACGTACACCAGCGGGCTCGTCTTGAGCGATGCTAGCAAATGAAACGAACAATAGGGCAAAAACGAATGATTTCATATTTCAAAATTTAGTCCGAAGGAAATGAGTCCGAAGGATATTTATCTACACTCTATTATCTCTACTCTCTACTCTATAATCTCTCCTAGTTATAAGAGTTCAACATCACCGGCATCACCAGCAACAACACATCCTCATTCTCATCTTGATCCGAAGGAATAATCAAACCAGCCTTATTCGGCTCGCTTAATTTAATGTCTACGAATTTCGCGCCTAGGTTGCTTAACAGTTCAGAAACTAATTTCGCGTTAAAACCGATCTCCATCTCTTTTCCTGCATAGTCGCAAGCTAAGACTTCATTCGCCTCGTTCGAGTAATCTAAATCCTCTGCTGATAGCGTCAGCTTGTTAGCTGATAGCTTCAAGCGGATTTGGTGAGTAGTTTTATTCGAGTAGATCGAGATACGTTTTACGGAACTCAAGAACTCTAAACGGTTGATCGTTAAGATCTCGTTGTTTTCTTTCGGGATGGCGTTCTCGTATTCTGGGAAGCGCTCGTCGATGATGCGGCAGATAAGCGAGAAGCTTTGGAAGCTGAAGAAAGCGTTAGAAGCGCTGAATTCAACAGTTACGTTCGTGTCATCTGCAGGTAGCGTAGATTTTAATAGGGCCAAAGCCTTCTTCGGTAATATCAAACTACTCTGTGCCTCTGGACGGATGTCATTACGACGGTAACGCACTAAACGGTGACCGTCAGTAGCTACGAAGTTCGTGTGATCGCCCATCATTTGGATTAAAACACCGGTCATCGCTGGACGCATATCGTCGTTTGAAACCGCTAATAAAGTATTTGCGATCGCTTCTCCTAAAACCATAGATGTCAAAGAAATCGTTTGATTCTTCGCTACTTCTGGGATACGTGGGAAGTCGATAGGGTTTTCGCCGGATAATTTGAAACGACCGTTTTGAGTGGAGATCTCAGCGCCAAAAGTCGCTTGATCCGCCGAAATCGTCACCGGTTGTTCTGGTAAGCTACGTAAAGTCTCTAACAATAAACGCGCCGGTAAAGCGATCGATCCGTTTTCGAATCCTTCCACTTCTAAACGCGTCGTCATCACCGTTTGTAAGTCTGATGCCGTTAAGATCAAGGTATTGCCCTCTAACTCCACTAAGATATTCTCTAAGATAGGAATGATAGGATTGCTAGCAACCACACCATTGATGGCTGATAATTGCTTTAATAAGACATTAGAGGCGACTAGAAACTTCATTATATATTAGCTTTATGATACGTGTAAAAGGGTTTTCGACAGGATGCCGTTCAAACCTTGAAGTTAAAATAATTTAGGCTTTCTACCAAAGCTTTTGGCATATGTATTTACCGATTGTATTTCCGCTTTCGGTAAAACACAACTCCTAAACTTAACAGCGTCGCAAAAAGTAGCGGCATCGCGATGTTAATCACTTGGTAGAAGGTGCCGTCTGCTTGGATTTTGGCCTTATCTAAAGGACGTAAGGTGATCGACTTAGATCGAGCCAATAAAGGCGAATTGTCATCGATTAAATACGCGAAGGCATTCAGTAGAAAGTCTTTATTCGCGAAGGTATTCTTCATAAACGGGTCAAAACCTAAAGGTAGCGACTGTTGCGATGGATAATCCACGCCATTCAAGGCGATATCTCCGTCACCCACAACGATAATCGCGGATTCGGTGCTGCCGGAAGCCACAAAACTTGTGTCCTGTGTCAAATGCTGAAAAGCCGATTCGAATTTCCCTTCCACTAGATAAGCAGCCGTTTGAACGCCGGCATTGTAAGCAGCTGGGTCAAAATCCTTGCCGGCAGAACTGAAGGACAGTAAAGACGGGGCTTTGGCCACCTGCGTATATTGACTGGTGCGTAATAAAGGCGTCTTACGTGTCGCGGCCCCAGAAATGGTATCGATGCTCGAAACGAAACGACCATAAATGGCATCTAAGTTTTTCGTGATCAAAAAAGTAGGATTCCCATTTAATAGCGGGAAAGCTGGCCAAGGCATCAATTGAATATTCGACTTATTGCCCATATTGCCCACCTTGAGCGGAATCATGCCAGAATTCTGCGCATCCTTCACCAGGTTCGCGTTTAAACGCAGACCATAATG
>CAMDSI010000003.1 GCA_945906915.1 Spirosoma fluviale
ATAGGATAGACTAAATCGATGCCTAAGATTTTACCAATTCCCGTCAAGCCATAACTAATCTCTTGGTAATTAATTACTTGAGAACTTATGGACGTTTGAAGATAAGCATAACCCACTTTCTCTTTCAAGCCATAAAGGGATAAAAACGCATTTTGGGTAAGGATAAATTTACGCGGTTCCCAGTTAACAAATGCCTTTAAATGATCTCCAGAGTTCGAAAGCGAATAATAGGGAAGAGCTAAAAAGCTTGATTCACCAGAGGAGACATTCACTTCATTTCCTTTGAAATGCTGATAATCCACTAACAAAGAGGGTTTATTGATAAAATGAGCTACAGAAACTCGGTAATTAATTTCACCCCAATTAGCTAATGAGATAGACTGAGAAACCTGCAGAGAGATTTTGTTAAAGGAATCATCTCCAAACGCCTGTTCATAAGCACCCGAAATGGTAGGACCTACCTCATTGGACAATCTTCGAGATCCATTATATCTCCTCCAAGTAGCGAATGGTTGATATCGAACTATAATTGAGCCATAAAGTTGCTTACTAGTGGCAAAGGGAAGACCATTAGACTCAAAACGACGCTCCTTGAAGAAAAAACCATTCTCCTCGTGGTTCACTAAACTAGTCCGTGATCGAAATTCAAGAGTCGAGTTCACATTCCATTTGGCATTCATTTGAACCCTATAAGAAGCCTTAATAAAATCCTTTTGGTATAACTTCAGATAATTTTGAGATAGGAACAAGGCATAATACAGGTTTACAATTTCAGGAACAGGTTCTGTGGAATTGATCTGTTGAATAGAAGATCCACCAGCGACTTGAATAAAACGACGATTCTCATCCCAGTTTCGCTCCAAATAGGCAAATCCATTCCACGCTTTTCGAGAGAAAGCATAACGAAGATTGAATCCTGTTCCCCAATAATCTGATAATTTGTATGTGTAGCGGTAATCCAAACGTCGACTTAATTGATAACCATCCACCGCATTATAACCTGACTGAAAACCACCAAGCGTTAATCTGGCACCTAAACCCTTTTGACCATAGGTATAAACACGACCAGACCAAATATCGCCATAGCGGAATCGAGGCAAAGCATTGACTGAATCTTTTAAGCGTTTCTTTTCATCTTGAATTGATAAACTATCAGCCTCTTTATACCCTTTTACCTCAGCCTCCGTCAAAGGTACTTGACGTTCCGCCTCCCAATATTCTTCTTTTTTAATCGCTGCAGAGGAATCAACCGAGATCGAGTAATCCGAACTAAACTCTTCTTTTACTTCTTTTTTCTCCTCTTTATCTAATTCTTTAAGCACCTTTTTGAGCTTTTTGCGCGTTATATCTGAGCTCAAAGCTAATTTAGGAGTGGAGATTTTTTCTTTATTTATTTCTTTCGCCCAATCCTTATGCAAGCGCTCTTCTATAATCGTTGGCTTTACAACATAAGCAGGATTCACCTTAATCGAATATTCCTTCACTTGAGTGATGTAACGAAAAGTAGCACCAAAGCCCATCGCTTCGAAATTAACATTCACATCATAATTAACCGGCATCCAAACACCTTGAAACAGGGCATTCTGTTGTTGAAACGTATAATAGCCCTGCGAATTTCGAAAGGCTAAACTAAACGAATAGATACTCCAAGTATCTTCGACAATGGATAATGTACCTTCAAATAAATCAGAGGAAACTGATTTAGGTCTAACCTGTATTTTAGAAACCGTTTGTCCATTCAACTGAAAACTACCCAAGTAAGCAAAAGTATAGTATGAAAAAGCAGAGGCTGAAATAGGAGAAATCAAGGAGCCCCACACCTTAGGCTGGTAAAAATTAGTTTGAGTAATGCGCAGATTAGGCGCTCCTGAATTTTTTAATACAGCTGGTAGGTTGTTTCGATTCGAAAGTACTTTCTCCTCGATCTTATTAGGCTTAGTATAAGTGATTTGATTAATTCCCTCTAATACATAAGTGGAGCCTACCTTAATTCCGGCTTCCTTCTCCATCTTCTTACCGACAAGCGCACTCATCACTTTAGAGATGGAGGTGATTTTCCCAGCACCTTTCACATAACCTTTAGCAGAATACCGATCAATCTCTTTTAAATGGAACGGAGCCATCGAAATCATCCGACGCATCATACCTATTGCTGGATCTTCTTTTAAACCACCCACATTCACGTCTTGTAATGTGATCGCTTCTTCTGATAAAATAACATCTAAGGAAAGATCGCCTGATATGGTTAAGCGATGTAATTTAGGAGTATGACCAAGAAACCGAAAAACAACTTCATGTTCTCCTTTAGGTAAGGTAATAGCATATTTTCCGTCTTCATTCGCCAGCGTACCTCTATTCAAATCATTTACCCATATCGTAGCAAAAGGCATCAATTCGCCCTTATTAGAACGAACTACACCACTAAGCGTTTGGGCATGAAGACCAATACAAGAGCAAAGAAGTAGAAGAAATAATTTCATAACGCAAAATAAAACGAAACGTGGGTTATCAAATGATAAATTTGATAAACGGCAGACGATTAACGATAATTAACGTAATTTTACTGCATATGGCTTACACGCATAGACAACTCTTCCAGAAATTTATGGCGCCCACATCGGACGCACCTTTGGCATTAGAAATAACCAAAGCGGAAGGTGTATATATGTATGATGCACAGGGGAAATCCTATATGGATTTAATTTCCGGGATTGCCGTTTCGAACGTAGGTCACAGAAATCCAGCCGTCGTAAAAGCAATAAAAGACCAGGTCGATGCCTATATGCACCTTATGGTGTATGGGGAATATATCCAAAGTCCTCAAGTAAAACTCGCAGAAGCCCTAGTAAAATCTACCGGCACAACCCACTTAAATCAAGTCTACTTCACTAATTCAGGAACAGAGGCAGTAGAGGGTGCTATGAAATTAGCTAAACGCTACACCGGAAGAACCGAATTCATCTCTTGTTTCAATGCTTACCACGGTGCTAGCCAAGGAGCATTGTCCATCGCAGGGGATGAGAATTTCAAGAATGCTTTTCGTCCTTTGTTGCCTGATATTCGCCACATTCACCATGGCTGCATTGCTAATCTGTCTAAAATAACCAATAAAACGGCGGCGGTAGTGATCGAAATTGTAGCAGGAGAGGCCGGCGTCAAAACTGCACCAGCCGCTTATTTTCAAGCTTTACGCAAGCGATGTACTGAAACTGGATCCTTATTAATTATTGATGAAATTCAATCGGGTTTCGGGAGAACAGGAACTTTCTGGGCTTTTCAAGCCATGGACATTATCCCAGATATTTTACTAACAGCTAAAGGAATGGGGGGAGGAATGCCCATTGGCGCTTTTTTAGCGAATGATGAAGTGATGAAGACCTTAAGTTTTGAGCCCGTACTGGGCCATATTACCACTTTTGGAGGACATCCAGTTTCCTGCGCTGCCTCACTAGCTACTTTACACTACATTCTTGAAGAAGGATTAATGGATGAAATTCCAACTAAAAACGATCTTTTCAAGAGTTTATTAAAACACCCCATCATTCATGAGGTACGCGGCATAGGATTCATGCTAGCGGTCGAAATGAAAGATTTTAAAACGGTCAAAGCCGTTATAGATGAATGTATCCTTCAAGGATTAATCACAGATTGGTTCCTATTCTGCGATAATTCACTTCGAATTGCCCCTCCTTTGACCATCACAGAAGAGGAAATAAAAATAGCCTGCAACATCTTGTTACAGGCTATGAATAAAGTCTACGCGCCAGATTAAGCGTGCTTCAATAAAGTTTCAGCTAAAACAGACTTCGGGATATTTCCTCCTACAAGACGCTCTACCATTTCACCGTTCTTAAACACCATTAAAGTAGGAATAGAACGAATACCTAGTGACGCAGGTACCGATGAATTTTGATCTACATTCATTTTTGCCACAATCGCCTGACCTTCAACATCTCCTGCTAATTCCTCTACGATCGGTCCGATCATCTTACATGGGCCACACCATTCTGCCCAAAAATCTACTAAAACTGGTGTATCAGTGCCGATTAACTCTTGAAAATTAGCATCTGTTGCCTCTACGTATTTTCCCATTGTTTGATATATTTTATAAAATTCAAAATTAAAACAAAACCGGGATAAGAATTAGTTCCCGGTAAAAAATATTTACGAAATTAATCGAAAGCCCACATTCTCAAGTTCTCTGAGCTCAGAAATCAAGCCCTTAGTAATTGAAACCTGCATTTTACGCGAAAGAAAATCCATTCCTATTTTCTCTTGATCGTCATAAACCTCAATAGTTAATTTCTTTTCTCCCTTATTACGCTCTAAGGTTTCCTGCAATAAATCCAATAAGCCAGGATTTAGTTGATTCAATTCTAAACGCAATTTGATTTCTTTCGTACGATCACTTAAGATTTCGGATAATAATTCAATAGACTGAATCTTGAACACCATTTGATCCATGTGTCGATTCTTTAATTGATAAGAACCATTAATATACAAAAGACGATCTAGAGCTATAAAGCGCTCGAACTGGATGTAATCCTTCGAAAATAAGGCAAACTCATAATTACCTGCGTAATCCTCCAGGGTGAAAATCATAAATTGATTGCCATTTCCAGAAGTCCGCACATTAACTTTAGTGACGATCCCTGCAAAAGATTGAGCTACGTTAGGACGGGATTCAAGTTGTCCAGTATGTGAATTGCAAAAATTAGAAATTTCGGTTTTATAATCATCCAAAGGATGCCCAGAAATATAAACGCCCACCACTTCCTTCTCATTTTTCAATTGTTCCATGACAGACCATGGTTCAGAAGTAGGAATGCGTGGTTTTGCTATATCATTTCCCGTTCCTGCACCTAATTCCCCAAAAAGGGACGCCGTAGCAGATGCCTTCAATTCACTCATTTTAGAGGCAAAACGCACAATTTTTTCAATGAAGTTGGTATTATCTTGCGGATCTACAGCAAAATAATGAGAACGCTGGACTTCCGGGAAGCAATCAAAAGCACCGGCAAAAGCGAGTGATTCTAAACTCTTCTTATTTACTTGGCGTACATTAATGCGCGAAACAAAATCAAAAATATCCTTGTATTCCCCATTTTTCATACGCTCCTCTACAATCGCATCGACTGCTGCTTCACCCACGCCTTTAATGGCAGCTAAGCCAAAACGTATTTGGCCTTTCTTATTGACCGCAAATGAGCGAGACGATTCATTCACATCTGGAACTAGTAAACTTAATCCCATTCGCTTACACTCATCCATAAAGAAAGTGATCTTCTCTATGTTGCCTAACGAGTTCGAAAGCACCGCCGACATAAATTCTGGAGGGTAGTTTGCTTTTAGGTAACCTGTTTGGTAAGCCACTAATCCATAGCAAGTTGAGTGCGATTTGTTAAAGGCATATTGAGCAAAAGCTTCCCAGTCAGTCCAAATTTTATCTAGCTTATCCACTGGATGATTATTCGCTGCTCCACCTTCCATAAACTTGCCCTTCATCTTATCGATTGTGGCCTTGTCCTTCTTACCCATGGCCTTGCGAAGCACATCAGCATCTCCCTTCGTGAAATTGGCTATCTTCTGAGAAAGAAGCATTACTTGCTCTTGGTAGACCGTAATACCGTAGGTATCACTTAAATACTCTTCCATTACTGGCAAATCGTATTCAATCTTTTCTCTTCCGTGCTTGCGAGCAATGTAATTAGGAATGTAGACCATCGGCCCTGGACGGAATAGGGCGTTCATCGCAATTAAATCAGAGAACTGATCGGGTTTTAGATCACGTAGGTGCTTCTGCATTCCCGGGGATTCAAACTGGAAAGTACCGTTCGTTTCTGCCCTTTGATATAATTCAAAAGTAAGCTGATCATCTAAAGGTAAATCATCTAAAATGATCGTCTCATTATGATTTTGTTTAATTAAGCGAACAGACTCTTTTAAAATGGAGAGGGTTTTCAGTCCCAAAAAATCCATCTTAATCACACCTGCATTCTCAATCACGGAGCCATCATACTGGGTAATTAAGAGATTAACATCTTTAGAGGTGGCAACAGGCAAAATATCAGTTAAATCAGAGGGGGCAATAATGATTCCTGCCGCGTGAATACCGGTTCCACGCACAGAACCTTCTAAAACGAGTGCATTCTCAATTACCGTTGAAGGTAATCCTCCTGCTACCTTTATGCGTCTTAGCTCTTTCACTTGTTCTAATTCCTCCGAATTCAAACCTTCCTTATCGGCTAAACTATTATCTCCTGTAAGTGCCGCATTAAAAATACGTTCTAAGGTAATTTTGGGTTTATCCGGAACGAGTTTCGCTAACGCATTCGATTCCTGTAAGGGGAGGTCTAAAACGCGTGAAACGTCCTTAATGGACATTTTAGCGGCCATCGTACCATAAGTGGCAATATGCGCTACTTGATTTTTACCGTATTTATCGACCACATAGTCGATTACTTTTTGGCGGCCTTCATCATCAAAGTCCGTATCAATATCGGGCAAGGACTTCCGATCGGGATTCAAGAAACGCTCGAAAAGGAGATTATATTTAATCGGGTCAATGTTCGTAATCCCTAAACAATAGGCAACTACCGAACCAGCCGCAGAACCACGACCAGGTCCCACATAAACGCCTAAATCACGACCAGCTTGAATAAAATCAGCTACAATCAAAAAATAACCTGCAAATCCCATCGTCTTAATTGTATGCAATTCAAATCGCAAACGTTCTTCGACAACTTGATCAATATCGATGTAGCGCCTCTTTGCGCCCTCCATCGTTAAATGCTCAAGGAAATCATCTTGATTTAGGAAAGTGGATGGAATTACGAAATTAGGTAATAAAACATCCTTCTCTAGCTTCAAGGTTTCCACCTTACCCACAATCTCATTCGTATTATCAATTGCCTCTGGTATATGTGACCAAAGCTTCGTCATCTCCTCCGTCGTCTTGAAGTAGAATTGATCATTATAGAAAGCAAAGCGCTTTCCTTTCATATCAAAATCACCTTCAATATCTTTATAAGTAGGAGTGGCCTGCTTTTCACCTGTATTAATACAAAGCAAAATATCGTGCGCATTAGCATCTTTTTGGTCCAAATAATGGCTATCATTCGACGCAATCACCTTTACATTATACTTCTTCGCAAAACGAAGTAACACCTCATTCACCGTTTGTTGTTCCGGAATAAAGTGATTCTGAACCTCGATATAATAATCTTCACCAAATAAATCCAACCACCATTTAAACTCCTTTTCCGCTGCGTCCTCTCCATCACGCAAAATAGCTTGAGGCACTGAAGCGCCTAAGCAGCAAGTCGTTGCAATTAAGCCTTTATGGTATTTTAACACCAATTCCTTGTCAATCCGGGGGTATTTCGAATACATTCCCTCCATGAAACCCAAAGAACTTAATTTGACCAAATTCTGGTATCCTTCCGGATTCTTGGCTAAAAACAGTTGGTGGTAACGTTTATCCTTTAATTCTTTTGTAAAAACCTGCTTATGGCGATCATTCACTAAATAAAACTCACAACCCACAATCGGTTTAACACCTTGCTTACCCGCTTCCGCCACGAATTGAAATACCCCAAACATATTCCCATGATCTGTAATAGCCACAGCGGGCATATTATCTTCTTTCGCCTTTTTAAACATAGACGAAATCTTAGACGCACCATCTAAGAGTGAAAACTGGGAATGGTTGTGCAAATGCGAAAATTGCATAGGGGTTTATTCTTTTATAAAAGGTTCTTTTTCAAAAAATACAGCATTCATGAAATCTAAATAAGGTTTTAATACCTTCGCATCAGAAATCAGCTGTTTAGTAAACATCGGGTTACAGACATCTTCATCTGTATATTTTTTCCAAAAAAACAATTGTTTCTTCTTCAATAACTCCGCGTCAGCATGGTCTGTATCGTATCCTTTAGGGATTCTAACTAAACTTTCACCCACTTCCTCACCAAAAACAGCCACAAATTTCGGATTCTTAATGATTTTACGTAATCCTGCCGCATTATAATCAATCTCTTGACGATAAGCAGCTAATTGCTCTGGACTAGGAGAGTACATTCCACCACCTAAAAATGACGCTCCATTCGGCTCAATATGTACATAATAGTCCATCAATCCGGACTTTCGCCCACCTTCTGAAAAACTAGCTGAAAACCAGGTCTTATAAGGTTCTTTATTTTTAGAGAATCGAACGTCCCGGTAAATGCGGTAGGAGCAATGCTTTAACAAAACACCATCCATATTCTCAAAATCTGCAAACTCGGTAATCAATTCAGTGGTCCACGCATCAAATCCTTTTTTCTCCTTTTCATAGATAGCCTTGTTTTCGGCAAACCATTCCCGTGAATTGTTCACACGAAGGTCACGCAAAAAGGCCAAAAGGCTTAGAGAAAGAGGCATGAAAACGGGGATGAAAATGTAAAAACGAATTTAGCGAATTTAGCTCGAATGCCCAAGCGCAAATCCTTTGGAGTTACGGTCTATTTTATTGATTTTTGCATAAATTATAATTAAAGCCATGCGGATATTAACGGGCATACAAGCCTCTGGAAAGCCCCATTTAGGAAATATATTAGGTGCCATCATGCCTGCCATCGAGCTTTCAAAGCAAGCAGGTAATGAATCTTTTTTATTTATCGCGGATTTACACACCCTAACGTCCCTAAAAGACGGCGAAAGTATTAGAAATAATACGTTGTCTATAGCGGCAGCTTGGTTAGCCTTTGGCTTTGATACAGAAAAGAATTACTTCTACCGTCAATCTCAATTAGCCCCTTACCACACCGAATTGATGTGGTATTTAAATTGCTTCACGCCATTTCCGATGTTGGCAAATGCACATAGCTTTAAAGATAAATCAGATAAATTATCTGACGTAAATGCCGGTTTATTCACTTACCCCGTTTTACAAGCTGCAGATATTGTTTTATATGATGCGCATATTATTCCGGTAGGTAAGGACCAAAGACAACACATCGAAATGACCCGCGATATCGCCAATTCCGTGAATAAGCGATATAATAAAGAAATTTTTGTTTTACCAGAAGCGCGAATTAATGAAGACGTAATGACCATTCCTGGCCTAGACGGCGCTAAAATGAGCAAGTCATTAAATAACTACATTGATATCTTCTTACCAGAAAAGGATTTATTAAAGCAAATCAAGAAAATTGTCACTGACACGACCCCTTTAGAAGAACCGAAGGATCCTTCCACCGATATTACCTTCAAACTATATCAATTAATGGCTTCACCAGCCCAAGTGGCAGAAATGCGTGCTAATTACCAAGCGGGTGGTTATGGCTATGGTCATGCAAAACAAGCATTGCATGAACTAATGCTCGGCTATTTTAAAGAGGCGAGAGAGAAATTTGACTATTTCATTGCTCACCCAGAAATCATTGAAGAAAAACTAGCGATAGGGGAGCAAAAAGTACAGCCGATTGCAGAAGCTACCATCAAACGCATCAGATCTGAATTTAAGTTCTAAGCTATGTTTCCATCCTGGGATGCTGATCTATTTAAGTTCCTTAACGAGGCGCATCAGCCTTGGTTAGATGGACCTATGGAAATAATATCAGGCAAATTAACCTGGATTCCCTTATATACCCTCCTAATCTATTATTTGTATAAGGAATTTAGACAAGCTGCTTGGAAAGCGATTGTTTATTTACTTTCGACTATTCTCTTGGCTGATCAATTCAGTTCTAGTCTACTAAAACCTCTCTTTAAGCGATTAAGACCCTGTCATGTAGAAGAATTCCAATCTTGGATACATTTACCTGATGGATGCGGGGGAATGTATGGATTTTGCTCCTCACATGCGGCTAATGCTTTTGCAGTAGCAATAGGCTTTTATTTGCTTACAAAAAACAAAGTTGCAGGTGCTGCCTTGGTACTTTGGGCTACACTAATATCTTACAGCCGAATCTATTTAGGCGCACATTATCCCTTAGATGTCATCGCGGGAGCTTTTGTGGGTGGAATAGGAGCGTGGCTACTATTTCAAGTTTTCTTGAGATTCACTAAAAAGTCGTAAGTATTGATTCCATCCGCGAAATCGTCGAGGGCTGGATGTTGACTTTGGCCAAAACCAATATCTAAACCCACTTTACATTGAATTTTTTCCTCGCGCTCCGCAATCCAGGCTAATAAAGAGGGTTCATCTGTATAGCGATGAACATATAAAACACCTACTGGAGAGACCAAATCCTCGTTTTCTGTCACTAAAAGATTCCCTAAATCAAAATGAGTAATCTGATTCAATAGGAACAGGGTTCTATGGTATTGAAAATTATTTGAATACTTTGAATGATCTAAAACCCACGTTTCCTTTGTCAATTCATCAAATAAAGGAGTTAAATCATACGCTGCAGGAACAGCAATCGTAGAGACATTTCTGCAGCCTAAACCATAATAGGTAAATATATCCTGACCTAAACCTTTAAAATCACCCGCTGTTTCGTTTCCTTTCAAAACTGCTAAGGAACTCCTATTCTTACGAATAATATGAGGAATGGTGGAGAAATAGTGGGCAAAATAAGCTCCTGAAAAATCACTACCCGTCGCAATAACAGCCTCCATGCCTTGTAAACGATCAATTACATAGATAGGGAAAGTACTGTCAAATGATTGCATCGCAGACACATACATTTGCATGAGGGCTTTATCTTGCGAACTTAATTTCAAATGTGCTTCGTTTCCAGAGGCTAAAACCATTAACACATCATGCATTCCAACAGCGGGTAAATTACCGGCTAAAACAATTCCAACCTTTTTAGGGTGTGCCGTCTGTGAGGGATGCTTTACATAAAATTCCTCCCAGGCTTTGACAGAAAAAAACTGCTCTTCTATTGCCTGCATGGCATGCCGAACTAATGATTCAGAAAACCAAGGATTCTCATTTATGGATCTTTCTATAAATAGTTCTATTTTATCTCGATTTGATTCATCCGTAAAATAGTTTTTCAAGAAAGTAATAAGCTGTAAAAAGGAAGCCTTTGGCATATTATAATAGATTTTACCTCACAAAGGTCGAAAATTTTTCGGTTAGTCCATATAAATTATATACTATTCAAATTTATGTTCGTAAATTGCACAATCAAACAAAAACATTGGTATGGCGATTATCATAACTGACGAATGTATTAACTGTGGGGCTTGTGAACCAGAATGCCCTAACACAGCTATTTATGAAGGTGGTGTAGAATGGACTTGGGGCGGTGGCACTTCTTTAACAGAAATTGAATTAGAAGACGGATCTTCAATGGATGCAAAAACTCCTGTGGAGCCCGTTTCAGAGGAATTTTATTATATCGTTCCAGATAAATGTACGGAGTGCACTGGTTTCCATGAGGAACCACAATGTGCTGCAGTTTGTCCAGTGGATTGCTGTGTGCCTGATCCTGATCGCGTAGAAGATACTGATACGTTACAAGCGAAGAAAGCATGGTTGCATGCGGAATAAATTTTAAGCTTTGCTTAAAATTTAAAGCATAAAGCATAGAGCATAAAGAATAGATTTAGAATGGGGCTTCGGCCCCATTTTTTATGTCCAAACATTTCATGAGGCCATCGCCTAGGCGATTCGAGCTTTATGCTCTATGCTCTATGCTTTGTGCTTTATTCTTTAAAAAAGACTACTGACTAGCGGCTAACGTCTAACTACCGATATTTATACTTTTTCAAGATTTTAAAAATTAAGTTTGAATTTGAACTCATTTATTCTTCATTTTTGCAAAATCATTAAATATTAGTTTAATTTTTACCTCATTTTTACTATTTTTTTGCAAAAAGATTAAAAATAGGTTAAATTTTTATCTTAAATATTTGGAATATATAAATTTAGCCTACATCTTTGATTCGTAATCAAGCATTTTTTACTCTTAAACAATCTCCCAAATGAAAAAAACTATCCTAACAGCCATTTTCGCCGCAACAGCATTTTGTGGATTTTCCCAAGAAAAAGAAGCCGAAGCTCCTAAGTTTTCTTTTTCGGGTTACATTGATTCATACTATATGTTGAATTTCAATAGCCCAACTAGTAGAAGCAATTTAGGTGCCTCTGGATACGAAAGAGCTTTCGATCAGAAGTCAAATCAATTTTCTTTAGGACTTGTTCAAACGAAATTTGGGTACGCAACTAAATCAGCTGATGTAGTTGTGGATTTAACATTTGGACCTAACGCAGACTTAGGTCAGTACGGAAACGTTATCGGACCATTGGGTGCGGGAAAAGCAAGTACGGCTTTGGCCATCAAACAAGCTTACTTTAACTGGAAAGCAAGCGACAAATTTACCTTAACAGTAGGCCAATTCGGAACCCACATCGGATACGAAGTAATCGATGCTCCTATCAACTACAACTATTCACTTTCTAACCTGTTCAATAATGGTCCGTTCTACCACATCGGAGCAAAAGCGAATTATGCCTTCTCTGACAAATTTTCTGCCATGGTTGGATTAGTCAACAATGTGGATAATTTAAATGACAATAATGCTTCTAAAGGTTTTATCTATCAAGTTTTCACCTCGCCTGTAGCCGGATGGAACCTATATGTTAATGGAATCAGCTCGAATGAATCTGCTCCCTTAGCTAGCGGTAAAGATGATACTGGCAGCTATAACTTATTGGATTTAACAACATCTTACCAAATCACTCCTAAGTATTTATTAGGCGTAAATGCAGCATACGGAACACAAACTGGTGATTTCCAAGGAGGCGGATCTGTAGGAAATAGCAAATCATGGGGTGGAGTGGCTTTATACTCTAACTATGCATTCACTGATAAATTTAGCTTAGGTGGTCGCTACGAAGTATTCGATAACACATCTGGTGCTCGTGCTTTACGTAAAGCGGATGGTACTGGAACTGATGTTAGTTCTCTTACCCTAACGGCTACATTCACAGCTGCAGAAGGCCATTTATTGATCAAACCAGAATTACGCACTGATTCTTACCATTCCACTCAATTCGTAGACGGTGATGGAAAAAATCAAAAATCTCAAACAACCTTAGGATTGCACTTCATCTATAAGTTTTAATTTATTCACACTTAACATTTAATAATATGACGAATCAAAAACCAACCTGGATCCCGTTATTAGTTTTATTAGGAATAGCAGTCCTTGCCTTATTCACCACTTCTGTTCCTGGAGCGATTCCTACAGAAGGTTTAGACACAGGTGATACGGCCTGGATGATTGTAGCCTCTGGCTTAGTACTTTTAATGACACCTGGATTAGCGTATTTCTATGGTGGAATGGTTAATCACAAGAATGTAATCTCTACTATGTTGCAATCTTTCATTGCCATGGGAGTAATTTCCGTGATTTGGATTGTATTCGGTTTCTCTTTAGCGTTTGGCGACTCTTTAGGTGGCTGGATCGGAGACCCTAGAAGTTTCTTTATGTTCAATGGTGTATTTGATCACAAATTATCTTTAGGATCTTCAGATCAATTAAAGTTCACGATTCCTTTTGCTTTGTTTGCTTTTTTCCAAATGAAGTTTGCAGTTATCACGCCAGCGCTTATCTCTGGAGCTTTAGCAGAACGTATAAACTTCCGTGCCTTCGTTTTATTCATGGTCCTTTTCTGTATAGCGGTTTACGCTCCATTAGCACACTGGACATGGCATCCAGATGGATTCTTATTCAACTTAGGTGTATTGGATTTTGCTGGGGGAACAGTTGTTCACATGTCTGCTGGTTGGGCAGCATTAGCGGGTGCTTTATACTTACGTCGCCGTAAGTCTCATATCGAGTCTAATATCTTGCCTCCAGCTAACATTCCTTATGTATTATTAGGAACAGGTCTATTGTGGTTCGGATGGTTTGGTTTTAACGCAGGTTCTGCGGTAGGAGCAAATGGATTAGCTGTAACGGCTTTCGCAACTACACACGTAGCTGCCGCTGCTGCTGGTTTATCTTGGATCTTATTTGATGTAACTCGTGGCAAGAAAGTATCTGCCTTGGGTTTCTGTATCGGTGCGGTAGTAGGTTTAGTAGCTATTACACCAGCGTCAGGTTTCGTGACTGTTCCTGTAGCGATTTTCATTGGAGTGGTTGCTGCGATCGTTTCTAACATGGCCGCACACTGGAGAGCAAGCTCTAACTTAGATGATACATTAGACGTATTCGCTTGCCACGGTATTGGTGGAATGGTAGGTATGTTAATGACTGGTATCTTCGCAACCTCTGCTGTTAACGCAGCAGTAGTAGAGCAAGGCTTGTTCTACGGAGAAACCTCTTTATTCTTAAAGCACTTATTAGCTTTAGCAATCGTTTCGGCCTTTGCTTTTGGCGCATCTTATATCCTTTTAGTTATCACGGACAAAATTATTCCATTACGTGTAAACGAGGAAGAAGAAAGATTAGGTTTGGATATTTCTCAACACGACGAGTCGTTAGCAAAATAATTCAACACAGCTGAGCCGCAAGTAATGGTTCTTGTGGTTTTGTTTCAATCAAAAAGTCGGAGGCTACTAGCTTTCGACTTTTTTGTTTAGCGCCTGCGGCGCTAAACAAAAAAAAGATAAGAGATAAGAGTGTATAGAGTAGAAATAAAAAAAGGGCTAACGCCCCATCTATATCTATAATCTATAATCTCTACTCTATAATCTATACTCTCTCTTCTATAACCACCCCCAGCATCTCACCCGTCTCATTCAAAGATTTATATCTAACCTGTTGAACCGTATTAATCTGTAAAGGATCGAAAGGAACCACGACACGAACGTAATTCTCAGAAAAACCTTCCATAGTTCCTGGAGTAGCCGATTCTTCAAATAACACTTTTCCTTTTAACCCTGATTGTGATTCATAAAATGCACGACGCTTTTTATCGGAGAGAATATGCAACATCTTAGATCGCTCAGCTTTTTGCATGCCATCTACTTTGGGCTTCATATCTACCGCATAGGTATTAGGTCGCTCAGAATAGGGGAAAACATGTAAATAAGAGATATCTAATGAATTTAGGAATTCGTAGGTCTCTAAAAACAATTCAGGAGTTTCACCGGGATGACCCACGATTACGTCTACACCAATACAAGCGGAAGGCATAACTGATTTAATGGAGGAAACACGATCCACATATAATTCACGTTGGTAGCGACGCTTCATTAACCGCAACACCGTATTAGATCCAGACTGCAAGGGAATATGAAAATGGGGGACAAACTTAGACGACGCGCCTAAATAGGCAATCATTTCAGATGTCAATAAATTAGGCTCGATAGAGGAAATGCGGAATCTCTGTATAGACGATTTTTCTTCGATGGCTTGTACCAGCTGAAAGAATGTCTCTACTCGTTTTCCATTTTGAATGCCAAAATCACCAATATTCACTCCGGTAAGGACAATTTCCTTTACCTCTTTGGCAGAAATCTCCTCTATTAAACCCAAAACCTTTTCAATCGTATCGGAACGAGACTGCCCCCGAGCCAAAGGTATCGTACAATAGGAACAAGGATAATCACAGCCATCCTGCACCTTTAAAAATGTACGCGTACGGTCATTAACCGAATAGGAGGCATGATAATCTAAATCGTAGCGAATTTCTGAGGCAATCAACTTAGGCAAAGTTGAAGAAGCACGATTTAAATAGGGGGGGATTAATTCCGGTAATTGAAATTTTTCGTTTGCCCCTAAAACTAAATCGACACCTGGAATGGCTGCAATTTCATCAGGCTTTAATTGCGCATAACAGCCAATTATAACAACAGTCGATGAGGGATTAGCTTTTTTAGCTTCCCGAACCACTTTCTTACACTTCTTATCTGCTTGTTCGGTAACACTGCAGGTATTAATCACAAATAAATCCGGCTGATCTTGAAATTCAGTACGAACAAAACCTAAAGGCTCTAAAGACCGAGCGATAGAGCTAGATTCTGCAAAATTTAACTTGCAACCTAATGTGTAAAATGCGACTTTTTTCATACCTGAAATCAGGTGACAAAGGTAAAACAAAAATGGCGGGAAAACCCGCCATCTTATCTATAAAAGTATATAAATGCTTAATAAATGTATTATACTTTGGCTGTTTTAACCGTCTTGATAATACGAGCAGCCACTTTATATGGATCTGCCGCTGAGTTCGGACGACGATCTTCTAACCAACCTTTCCATCCTTTTTCTACTGCTGCGATAGGAATACGAATAGAGGCTCCACGATCTGAAATTCCATAAGAGAAATCATGGATAGAAGCGGTTTCGTGCTTTCCGGTTAAACGCATGTGATTGTCAGCACCATATACTTCGATGTGTTCTTTCACAAACGGAGCGAATGATTGACAAATAACGTCATATGCACCCTTATTTCCTGCTGTACGTAAAATGGTATTAGAGAAGTTAGCATGCATACCTGATCCATTCCAATCTAATTCACCTAAAGGCTTGCAATGCCAGTTAATCGCAACACCATATTTCTCGCCTAAACGCTCTAAAATATAACGACCTAACCAAATTTCATCACCTGCTTGTTTCGCTCCTTTAGCAAACATTTGGAATTCCCATTGTCCGGCAGCTACTTCCGCGTTAATACCTTCAATATTTAAACCTGCATCAATGCATAAATCTAAATGCTCTTCAATAATCTCACGACCGTACGCATTTTTTGCACCTACTGAACAGTAGTAAGGTCCTTGTGGCTCAGGATATCCATTTGCTGGAAAACCTAGAGGCTTATTGGTTTCTGGATCCCAAAGGAAATACTCTTGCTCAAATCCAAACCAGAAATCATTATCATCATCTTCAATTGTTGCACGACCATTAGACTCATGAGGAGTACCATCAGCATTCAGAACTTCACACATAACTAAATAACCATCACGACGAGCTGGATCAGGACAAACATAAACCGGCTTTAGTAAGCAGTCAGATGAACCTCCTTCGGCTTGTAGAGTAGAAGAACCATCGAAGGACCACATATCTAGGTCTTCTAATTTTCCACTAAAATTATTTTCAATTTTAGTCTTAGAACGCAAACTTTGAGTTGGCTTGTAGCCATCTAACCAAATGTACTCTAATTTTGATTTAGCCATGATATTTAAACTTGATTTTGGAACAAAAATACTTTTTTAGGAATTCGTATAACAAAAATATACCACTTTTCAGGAAAAACAATAGTTTTCATCAAAAAATCAAGCAAAAACAACCCACTTTTTAAGAAAACTCCAAAAATCCAAATTAAACTCAAAAAAATGAATCTTAATTTTCCTTTTTGTTCATTTTTTATCCCATGACAATTCGTTACTTTTACTTAAGAAAACAAATCAAAAAAAGAATGGCAATCACTCGCTTTAAAGCCTTAGAATTGGCTCAATCCCGTACTGTAACTTCTGTAAAATTACCGACGGAAAAAGTATCTGATTATTATGGAAGTATGACCTTCAGTGATGAAGTAATGCGCTCATTATTATCTCCAGAAGCCTATTTAAAGATAAATACCGCAATCCAAACTGGTTCTAAAATAGACCGTGACGCAGCTGACGAAGTAGCAGCTGCCATGAAATCATGGGCCATTTCGAAAGGAGCTACACACTATACACACTGGTTTCAACCATTAACGGGTACTACCGCAGAAAAACATGACTCCTTCTTTGATATTGATTTAAGCAATGGAAAAGCAGTGGAAAAGTTCAAAGGTTCCGCCTTGGTACAACAAGAACCAGATGCTTCATCCTTCCCGAATGGAGGTATTCGTTCTACTTTTGAAGCGCGTGGTTATACAGGTTGGGATCCATCATCCCCCGCTTTTATCATGGAAAATGCGGCTGGAACGGCTACTTTATGTATCCCATCTGTCTTCGTTTCCTATACAGGAGAAGCATTAGATTATAAAACTCCCTTATTAAAATCAATTGAATTAGTAGATAAAGCCGCTACAGCCGTAATTAAGGAATTCTTTAATCGCGACGTAAACAAGGTCATTCCTACTTTAGGTGCTGAGCAAGAATATTTTGTCGTAGATGAAGCCTTATTTAATGCGCGACCAGATTTAGTTATGGCCGGACGTACTGTTTTCGGACACGCGCCAGCGAAAGGACAACAATTAGAAGATCACTATTTTGGATCTATTCCAACCCGAGTGAATACTTTCATGGTTGACTTCGAAATCGAGGCACTTAAATTAGGTATGCCCGTTAGAACACGCCATAATGAGGTAGCTCCTGCACAATTTGAAGTGGCGCCTACGTTTGAAGAAGCGAATTTAGCTTGTGATCACAATGCCTTATTAATGGATTTAATGGCTAAAGTAGCCTCAAAACATAAATTAAAGGTTCTATTCCATGAAAAGCCATTTGCGGGAATTAACGGATCCGGAAAGCACAATAACTGGGCATTAGCTACGGATACAGGTATTAATTTATTAGCGCCATCTTCTAAACCAAAAGAAAACCTGCGCTTCTTGACATTTTTTGTCAATACCGTAAAAGCAGTGCATGATCGCGCTGATTTATTGCGTGCGTCCATTGCATCTGCCGGCAACGAACACCGTTTAGGTGCAAATGAAGCCCCTCCAGCTATTGTTTCTGCTTTCCTAGGTAGTACAATGAGCCAAGTTTTGGACGACATGGAAAACATGGACGGTCTAGACGAGATTCAATTAGAAAAAGGAGATAATGTATACCTTAAATTAGGTATCAATAAAATCCCATCGTTGATCTTAGATAATACGGATCGAAATAGAACATCTCCTTTTGCCTTTACGGGAAATAAATTTGAATTCCGCGCAGTAGGTTCATCTGCGAATTCTGCAGCACCTATGACAGTTTTAAATACCATCGTGGCAGACCAATTAATCAAATTCCGCAAGGAGGTAGAGGAAGTGTTAGAAAAAGGGGTGAAGAAAGAATTAGCAATCATGGAAGTGTTAAAGCGCTATGTGAAGGAGTCTAAAAACATCCGTTTTGAAGGAAATGGTTATTCTGATGAATGGGTAGAAGAGGCTGCTCGCCGTGGTTTATCTAATTTAAAGACCACTCCAGAGGCATTAGCGGTTTATGCGCGTCCAGAATCCATCGAATTATTCACTAAGCATGGAATTTATTCTAAAGAAGAGATGCATGCGCGTCATGAAATTGAATTAGAAAACTATGTAAAGAAAATTCAAATTGAATCTCGTGTGATCGGAGATATGGCCATTAACCACATTGTTTCTACCTCTTTGAAATACCAGACACAATTAGTGGAGAATGTGAAAGGCCAAAAAGAAATCGGAATAGACCCGCAATATTTTGCCCCTACGATCGAGATGATCAAGAAAATCTCTGAATACACGTCTTCCATTGTTCGATTACAAAACGAGATGACGGAAGCTAGAAAAGAAGCGAATAACATAGAAGATTTAGAAGGAAGAGCTGTCTTATATAGCACGAAAGTGAAGAATTATTTCGAAGAGATTCGGTATAGTGTTGATAAATTAGAATTAATCATTGACGATGATGAATGGCCATTACCTAAATACCGTGAATTATTGTTAATCAAATAAGCAAAATATGTCTAAAACCACCAATCCAGGCTTTGACCCGGTAGAAATAGCAGCGTTAAAAAAGCAGTGTCAAGAAGACAATCGGTCTTTCGTCTATATTTTGGACGAAGAATTGCCTTCAGGAAACGAGCGAGAAATGGTTCACATTCAATTTGTGGGTCAATATGAGAAACAAGAGGTTATTTATGATGCCATTGTTTGTACACTGCAATTACATTATTCTAGTCTCTTATATGAAGCAGCTGAACGCGAAATCATTCAGCAGTACCCATTGTATGTTCCTTTAGAGAATCGGGATGAAAACTACGAACCTAATGAAGAGTTAGACGAAGAGGTAGAAATGCTGATCTTAGAAGTTATTGAAGATTTAGAAGAAAACGAGGAGATCAAAGTCGCTGAATACATCGAAATCGATCCCGAGTTTGATTATGGAGTAAGTATCGAAGTTGCTTTATACGTTCCGGCTCTAGATGACGACATGTTAACGCAATTCATCATTGACTTTAACGGAAATACCTTAAGTCTAGACCCCTCGCTTTATACCTTTAATTCAGATGACGAGGAGGAGGACGAAGATTAATTTATGAGTATAGCTGTTTTTTATGCTCCTAATGTAAAGGATTCCTCTTTTCTAAGTGAAGAGGAATCCTTTCATGCTATACGGGTTTTACGTCTCAAAATAGGAGAGGTTATACACCTTTTAGATGGGAGAGGATCTAAATTTGAAGCTAAAATCAACTCTATTGAGGGGAAAAAAGTAGCTTATAGCGGTTTAAACCTTATTGAATCAGAACCTACACCTGCCTATAAAATTCAACTTTATGTTGCCCCCACGAAACAGATGGAGCGAATGGAGTGGATGGTGGAAAAATGTGTTGAGTTTGGGATTCATGGTATTCATTTTTTTGCCTCTAAAAATTCAGAACGGAAAGAAATCAAATTACTTCGATTAGAAAAAACAGCGATTTCCGCTCTGAAACAATCTAAAAATCTGTACCTACCTGAAATAACGGGTTTACACGTGTTTAAGGATATTGCGGTGAAAGAGGGTGCTGAGAAATTGTTCGCATTCATTTCAAATCCTCCTGTATCTGTTTTATCAAAAGTGGCCACAGTGGGAAAAGAATACCACGTTCTAGTAGGGCCTGAGGGTGACTTTACCTCAGAGGAATCAGAATTATTGAAAAAAAATAAGTGGAAACCTTTTAGTCTAGGAAGATCTATATTACGCACGGAAACAGCTGGAATAGCTGTTTGTCATGGATTACACCTCTTAAATAGTGATTAAAATCAGTATAATTCTTTAAAAGCAGCTTAAATAAGAAACAATTGCGTCGTACTTTTGTTAAAACATTAAAATTACTCCTTCTATTATGCAATTAGTACTTCCGGCTTTCTTCATACATTGGTATGTTTCTTTGTTCAGCCAAACTTTTTTCCTTCACCGTTATTCAGCTCACAAAATGTTTTTGATGAGTAAGTTTTGGGAAAAATTCTTCTATTTCTTAACTTATTTATCGCAAGGCTCCTCTTTTTTAAGCCCAAGAGCTTACGCGATTTTACATAGAATGCACCACGCGTTCTCCGACACCAAGAGAGACCCACATTCTCCTATGTTTTTTAGCAATGTTTTCACGATGATGTGGAAGACAAAAGACATTTATAATGCGGTGCTAAATAGAAAGCAAGAGGTAGAGGAGCGCTTTGAACATCAATACCCGGTGTCGAAAACCATCGAAAAAATTGGCGATTCCTGGATATCTCGCATTGGTTGGGGAGTAGCCTACGTTTCTTTATATGTGGTCGGATTTATCTACTTTGATATGCACTGGGCATTCTTTTTCTTATTACCGGTTCACTTTTTAATGGGACCTGTTCACGGAGCGATTGTTAACTGGTCAGGTCATAAATATGGCTACCAAAACTATGATAACCACGATCAGTCAAAAAATTCTTTGATCTTTGACGTACTCATGATGGGCGAGTTGTTCCAAAACAATCACCACAAACTACCTAATCGCGTTAACTTCGCGACGAAATGGTTTGAGTTTGACCCTACCTATCCAATGATTAAACTTTTGACCTTATTAAAAATTATTCGTCCGAATATAAAACCGGATGATGCTAAGTTTTAATAGCCATCTTATAAATGAAAAGAGCCTCAATCGAGGCTCTTTTTTTATATCTGTGTATCTAAACTAAACTTCTCTAAATAGTCAGAAACGCGTTTGACAAATCCTCCACCCAGCGAACCGTCCACGACACGGTGATCATATGAATGTGAGATAAACATCTTTTGACGAATTGCAATCACATCTTCACCCTTTTCATTCGTAATAACCGCCGGCTTCTTTTCAATCATTCCAAAGGCTATAATACCTACCTGAGGCTGTACAATAATAGGGGTTCCCATCAAATTGCCAAAACCACCTATATTAGAAATGGTAAAAGTTCCACCCTCTAAGTCAGCTGGCTTTAACTTATTTGCTCTAGCGCGGTTAGATAAATCATTTACCTTTTGGGTTAATTCGGTTAAAGTCAATTTATCGACTTCGTGAATCACAGGAACAATTAAATTCCCATTAGGCAATGCGACCGCCATACCGATGTTAATCTGCGCGTGTTGCACAATATAATTTCCTTCTACGGAGATAATCATTCCAGGGAAATCTTTTATAGCCATGGCTGTCGCCATAAATAGGAGGGGCGTAAACGTTAGCGCTTCCTTGTGTTTATCCTGAAAACCTTGCTTAACCTTAGCTCGCCAATTCACTATATTAGTAACATCCGCTTCTAGGAAAGACGTAACGTGAGGTGCGATACGTTTAGAATCTAACATGCGCTCCGAAATCATCTTCCGCATGCGATCCATTTCAATTACCTCGTCACCAGGAAGACGCATTCCTGCACCTTGACTCAAAGTACCGGATGAAATAATACGCTTTGAATTACGAACCGCTATGTAATTAAGTACATCCTTTTTCGTAATACGACCATCTAAACCAGAACCAGGAATCTCCATTAGTTCTCTTTGGGACACATTCTCTGACTGACAAATCTGCTTAATCAAAGGTGATATCCACGGATTATTCGATTTCTCCGTACTCAATTCAGTGGATCCTAAGCTCACTTCGACTAGTGAACTAATGTCATCATCCAGCGAAAAAGCTTCCGCTGTAGTAGGGCTACCCGTTGATACCGCATCAATTATACAAATGGCTTTACCTATCGTAGCGACAGAGCCTACTGGAATTAAGATAGATTGCATATAACCAGCCACTGGGGAAGGAACCTCCGTATCTATCTTATCGGTAGCGACCTCTAAAATAAATTCATCCGCTTCCACGTAGTCACCTGGCTGTTTTAACCAATTTAAAACAGTCGCCTCCATGATACTTTCACCCATTTTGGGCATAATAACCTCTGTAATGGCCATAGCTTAGGTTAAATCGTTTAATAAATATTTGCGCAGCAAATTTACACAAGCTAAAGAACTTAAATAAATATTTTGCGTGCGTGTTCCTCCTAAAGTTAATTTTCTAGTAATAACACCGCTTTCATGAGCGAGGGCTATCCAAACAGTACCCACTGGTTTTTCTTCCGTTCCGCCATCTGGACCCGCAATACCGGAAGTAGCCAAAGCATAAGTAGATCCTAGTCTTTGTTGAACACCTAAAGCCATAGCTTTGATGCATTCTTCAGATACCGCTCCAGTAGTGGCCAAAATTTCCGCTGAAACACCGAGTTGATCCATCTTCACCTGATTTGCATAGGAGAGGATGCCGCCTAGAAAATAGGCTGATGAGCCAGGATTTTGGGTGAAGTGATGTGCCAAATGACCTCCAGTACAACTCTCCGCCACAGCTATAGTCGCCTTATTCTCATTTAATAATCGTCCTACTACCTCCGCTAAATCGTCTTTTTCATATCCAAAAATATAGGACTTTATCAACGGATGTACTTTCTGCAATTCAACCTCCACGTCAGACTTCAATACCTCCAAATCCTGACCTAATGCCGTTAAACGTAACTTTACAATACCCATGGAGGGCAAATAAGCTAATTTAATATGTTCCGGCAATTGTAATTCCCAGCTTTCAATGAGATCAGACAAATAGGATTCACCTATTCCAACCGTTTTGATAACCTTATGAAAAATGATAGGCGTTTTAAAATGCTTTACTAAGCGAGGAAGCACTTCCTGCTCCATTATTGATTTCATTTCATAAGGAACACCTGGCATAGAAACCCAAATAACCCCTTTTTCATTAAACCACATGCCTGGTGCTGTTCCTTGACTATTTCGAACAAACTCTGCCTTCGTAGGCAATAAAGCTTGATCTCGATTAATATCAGATAATTCGCGTCCACGCTTCGAAAAGAATTCCGTGACATCTTGTAGGGCCTCTGGATGCATTTGAAGGTCACAACCAAAATATTCTGCCAAGATTTTTTTAGTCAAATCATCCTTCGTAGGGCCTAAACCACCTGTGATAAAAACAACATCCGCACGCTGCGACGCTTCGTTAAGTATCTGAAGAATTTCTGATTTTTGATCACCTACGGAAGATTTCCGTACCGTTTTTATACCTAATTTGTCTAATTCAAGACTGATCCATTGCGTGTTGGTATCCAGGATTTGCCCGTATAGAATCTCATCTCCAATGGTAATAATTTCAGCCCTAACCATTAATTTCCTTAATTTATACGAAAATACGATTAATTTTACATCCATGAAACATTCTGAAATCAATTTTAAGATACAATTAGACGATCAAAATATCCCAGAGCAAATCTCTTGGTCAGCTACCGATAATCCGAACGAAGGCATCGAAGAAACCAAGGCCATTTTAGTAGCTACTTGGGATCCGTATCACAAGGGAACCTTGACTTTGCCACTTTGGACAAAAGACATGGAAGTGTTAGATATGAAAAGGTTTTTTATCGAAATAGTGGGCACCGTAGCTGATGCGTCATTACAAGCTACAGGGGATAATTTCTTCGCACAAGAGTTAGAATCCGTTTGTCGCACCTTGTCATCTCATTTACAAAAAGAAATCGTAGCTGCTGAAAAAGGCACCAACTAATGAAATACATTCTACTAACTCTGCTTTTACCTTTTTTGAGTGTTGCTCAAGGGATAGATTTTTTACAGGTAAACTCCTTGCAAGAAGCGAGAGCTGCCGCTATTAAGCAAAACAAATTGCTCTTCATGGAGATCTATGCCCCAGATTGCCATATTTGCAATTCTTTTAAAGGAGTATTTACTCAAGCTGCGGTGGGGGCTTTGTACAATAAAAATTTCGTTAATTATCAATTAGACATTCGGAATCCAGCGAATGAAATGGCTTTAAAGCAAGCCGGGGTTATACTTAATGCAACACCTACTTTCGTATTCTTTGAGCCTAAATCGATGAAAATCGTTCAGGCGCGAATATTTGGGGAGAAAGACAATACAGTAACCATGGTAAACGGAATAGGCTCAAAGGCAGCCAATCCTGCTGAGCAAGCGTCCCAATTTCCGAAACGTCTAGCAGCGGGAGAAAAGAATCCTGGTATGTTAATAAATTATGCCCAATTTGCCCGGATTACGGGTGATACTTTGGCTAATATCAAGGCGATGAATGCCTATATAGCCTTATTGAAACCTACGCAATATAGCTCACAAACTACCTTTAATTTAATGCAAGTGGCCTTAATGAGCCACGATAATCGATTGTTTGACTATTTTATTCGTAATCTGAATTATTATAATTCAATTTTCGACCCATCGGTAGTTCGGATGGTTTATGAGAATATCTTTCAAATCACATTAACCAGCTCTCGTGCTGCACAATTAGGCGAAGCTGGTATGATGAAACTTAAATCACAAATGGCTAAAACAGGACTAGATCGATCTAGCATCGTTCGTAGAACCTGGATGGTGGAATCTGACATGTTGTTTAAGCAGCGAAACGCTACGCAAGCAATGAAGGTAATCGATGAACTCATCAATTCGATGCCAGGGGCTTTAGGCCCTAAAGAAAATCAATTCCTTTGTGATTATGTGAAGGGAAAAACAAAAGACGCCAGCGCTTTGAAAAAGGCTAAATCCAATTGGTGCCTTTACGGGACGAAATAATTTAGCGAATAAAGGCGCGGTAAGTCATCACAATTAAGCAAATGATAAACATCAAGATAGATATCTTGTTAATCGTATGCATCGCACGAATATTAAAATTAGAGGGTGCACCTGGCTTGGGTTTCTTGAAGACACGAACGAAATACGTAAAAACTTCACCTACCTTAAATTGTTCTCTTAATCTGCTCATTTTTCTATTCGTTTACAGACGGCTCACGCCAGTCCCCATGTTCTTTAATTAGTTGAATTAACTCATCTACCGCTGAATCCGCAGGAACGGACTTTTTAACGACATCCTGACCCTTATAAAGCGCAATCTTATCTTTTCCGATTCCTACATAGCCATAATCGGCATCAGCCATTTCGCCTGGTCCATTCACAATACATCCCATGATTCCTATTTTGACGCCTTTTAGGTGATCTGTTTTTTGGCGAATCAAAGCGGTCGTTTCTTGTAAGTCAAATAAGGTTCGGCCACAAGAAGGGCAAGAAATATATTCAGTCTTGGAAATACGCATTCGGCTAGCTTGTAGCGTCCCAAAATTCGTCGCATTACACAAGGCCTCTTTGTTTTTAGCATGATTCAAACTTAACAAAAGCCCATCTCCAAAACCATCAATAAATAGAGCTCCTCCATCAGTAGGTGCAAACAATTGAAATTGATCATCCGAAATAGAAGAATAATTCAAGTGAATAATCACCGGATTCACAATGCCTTTATCCATCAAATGGAAGAAGGCGCGACGAATCGCTGGCATTTGATGCGCATTGGTTGATTTCAAAACTATCACGCACGTTTGATCAAATGAATCCGATCCCCCTAGTAATTCAGCCGCATCTAGTGCAACAAAATTTAAAACTGGGTGCTTTACGGTTGCCGTTTCAAAATCCGAATAGTTGAATAAGGGATAAACAAAATCAGAGGCCTGATAAACAGACGAATCTTGAATTTGGCGTAAACCATTAGGCAACATAAAATCAAGCGTCTGCTTGCCCGTATAGATAAAATCGGCTCCTAAATCATTCATGGCCCACTTATCAGGTTCAGGCAAGTAGAAGTGACCAATGGCTTTTAAATCTGCAATCTCAATAGATGTTCTTGACGAAAAATCCGCAATTACGCGAGGCACTTGATGTCCACCAATCGAAAAAATCTCTGATGTCTTTCTACGGAAATGTGCGAATGGGTGAATAGGGGAGTCAAATGCTGCAGAAATACCTTCAAATGAATCAATAGGATCTTGGGATGAAGCACGTGAGTCATAGCGACGAACTAAATCTTGCGCTACCGGAATTTCAAATTCTGGATCCTCCGTCAATGAAACACGAATGGTATCGCCTAAACCATCTTCTAATAACGTTCCTATCCCTACAGCCGATTTAATCCGACCATCTTCACCCTCACCGGCCTCTGTCACACCTAAGTGCATCGGATAATCCTTAAATCCTCCGTCCTTTAATTTCTTACTCAATAATCGATACGCTTCCACCATCACCTGTGTATTGGAAGATTTCATCGAAAGGACGATATTAAAATAATTCTCATCCTCACAAATGCGCAGAAATTCAAGAGCTGATTGCACCATCCCATTAGGAGTATCGCCATAACGACTTAAGATACGATCAGATAAAGAACCGTGGTTTGTTCCAATGCGCATCGCCGTTCCATATTCCTTACAAATTTTGACTAAGGGAAGGAATTTATCCCGAATACGGTCTAATTCAGCTGCATAGGATGCATCGGTATAATCAATTGTCTCAAAACGCTTCTTATCCGCGTAATTACCCGGATTAATACGCACCTTCTCGACAATTCTAGCGGCTAATTCAGCCGCATTAGGCGTAAAGTGTATATCGGCTACTAGAGGCGTATGATAACCTCGCTCACGTAAACCTTTGCGGATATTTTCTAGGTTTTGGGCTTCCTTAACTGATGGAGCCGTAATCCTGACTAATTCACAGCCTGCATCAATCATTCGAATCGATTGCTCGATAGAACCTTGGGTATCCATCGTATCTACCGTAGTCATCGACTGAATTCGAATAGGGAAATCTGACCCTAAATAAAGGTCGCCGATTTGCACAGGAATGGTGCTGCGTCTTGTATACGTATACAAAGACGACGCATAACGATTACCGTCTGCAATTAAAGGATCTGTGGACAAAGGTAAATTAGACATAGCGGGAATAAAACGCAAAAATAGGCAATTCTACTTCCAAGAACTCTTTTTATGCCCAATTGTTGCGTAAAAATAGATAAAAATATAACAAGGAATCAAAATCAAGTAAGCTGACTGTGTATTACCTAGCTGATCCGCTATTTTACCATATAACAAAGGCATCAAAGCCCCGCCCGAGATCATCATAATAATCAAAGCAGAACCTATCTTAGTAAATTTACCTAATCCCTTAATAGCTAGAGGCCATAATGCAGGCCACATCAAGGCATTTGCAAAACCTAAAAGCGCTAAACATAAAACAGAATTAAATCCGGTAAAGGTAATGGCGCCTATTGAAAAAAGGACTCCTAAAATAGCCGAATAATTCAAGGCTTTTTGTTGAGACAAATATTTTGGAATAAAAAAGATACCAATCACGTAACCCACTAACATCCCATATAAGGTATAGGTGGTGAAGATCTTAGCCACATCCTTACTAAAACCTTGTGAAACACCATAATTAATAATTGTGTCGCCCGCAATCACTTCCACGCCTACATACAAGAAAAAAGCTACCAGACCTAAGACCAAACTCGGATAAGACCAAACACTCGACTTCGCATTCCCAGCTTCTTCCACCGTCTCGTCTGCTTCTACTTCAGGTAAAGACGAGAACCACACCCAAACCGCTAAAACAACTAAAACCGCCGTCATAATTCCATAAGGCATAATAACGATGGCTAATTTTGAAGTACCCGCGACCGCACTAGACAGAAATAATCCACCAAAAATAAACTGACTTAAAATACCCGCCACCTTATTGCAAATTCCCATGACAGAAATTCGTTGTGCCGCTGAATCTGCGGGTCCCAAAATCGTCACATAAGGATTCGAAGCTGTTTGTAGAAGTGCTAAACCAGTTCCAATGACGAAAAGCCCAAATAAGAACATGGGATAATTTTCCATTTGAGCCGCTGGAATGAATAATAAAGTTCCCACAGCCATCGCTAAAAGTCCTAAAGACATCCCTTTTTTAAAGCCAGTCTTAGCTAAGACCCAAGAAGACGGAATCGCCATCACGAAATAGGAAATGAAAAAGGCAAAGGTGACTAATAAGGAATCGAAATTGTTTAATTGAAAAGCATCCTTAAAGAAGGCGATCAGCACCGAATTCACCCAGGTCACAAATCCGAAGACAAAGAAGAGAATACCGATAATTAAAAGAGGTCCGTTTACGTTTTTTGATTGGTTCATTTGGTTTAGTATTGATCGTTTAAAGCAAAAATTGGTTGATTTTTTTTCCATTTACCCCGGGTAAAATCAGGGATTTGAATAGGAGCGGAGCCCTTCTTGATGGACTCCTCTGAAAGGGGTGCAATGGCAGACCATGCCGCCGCATCATATACGTCGATCGGTGGAGCTACCTTCGCTTTAATTGCCTCAATAAAGGCTCTTAAAACAAAATAATCAATTCCTCCATGGCCGGCATTTTCTGCATCTACGGCATGTGATTTCCACAAAGGATGATCGTATTTATCTAAATAAGGCTTGGCTTCTTCCCAGCGATGCGCTTTGGCAGAAACACCCTCTAGATAAATCGATTTATTATCTTCCATCCAAAGACCTTTCGTTCCCTGAACTCTAAATCCGAGTGAATAAGGACGAGGTGAATTCGTATCATGCGTAATAAGTATGGTTTCTCCGTTTACACACTTAATCATCGTCTGAACAATATCGCCGCATTTGAAATTCACTTTCGCATTCGGATGATCAGCACCGCCTTTTTCTACGATGTAATTATGTAATCCCAAAGCAGGTGTCGCCATCGACGTTAAATAAGCAAACTGATTTCCACGGTTTATATTTAACATTTCAGCCACAGGTCCTAAGCCGTGAGTAGGATACAAATCTCCGTTGCGATCGACAGAATGCTGGGTACGCCATTTGGCCTCTGAAAAACCCTTCTCCCCAAATTCAACACCACCACCATAACCTTGCTTTCCATCATTAAATTTGACTTCGCGCAAATCATGTTGATAACCACATTGAACGTGATTTAAGGTACCAAACATCCCTTGGCGAACCATATTTAAAGTTGCCAGCACATCTCGACGGTAACACACATTCTCTAAAATCATGCAATGAGAACCTGTTTTCTCGTACATATTCACCAAATCCCAGGATTCCTTCAAGGTAACGGTAGCCGAAACTTCCACGCCAGCGTATTTGCCTTGTTTCATCACTTCTAAGGCCATCGGAACGTGCCATTCCCAAGGAGTTGCAATTACAACACCATCGATATCCGTACGTTTAGCTAAATTTTCAAAATCTTTTTCCGTCTTTCCGTACACTGCAGGAGCGGGACGACCTTTTTCTGAAATCATCTTCAAGGCAATATCAATTGCTTTCGGATCTATATCACAGATCGCCACGACTTCGACGTCCGTTCGATACATAGCCATTTCCAGGTGATTTTGGCCTCTTAATCCAACACCGATAAAACCTAAACGTACTTTCGTTTGTTCTTCAGGTAGAGTCCTTAAATAAGTGGGAAATAAAGCGGTACCTGAGCTATATAGTAAGGAATCAGAGATAAATTTCCTTCTTTTCATTTTGTTAATGATAGGTTATAAAAGATGAAATTTAAGGAAAATACTTTAATTTTATAGGAATTTAGAAAAAATGACTGAAGCAACACGCGTTACCGTATTCCGAAAAGAGCATTTCAATGCAGCTCATCGATTGCATAATCCACTTTGGACTGCAGAGAAGAACAAAGAAATATTCGGATTGTGTAACAATCCGAACTACCATGGACATAATTATGAATTAATTATCCAGGTTACCGGAACAATTGACCCAGAAACGGGTTATGTTATTGATACAAAGTTTTTATCTGATTTAGCGCAAACAGAAGTGTGCAAAAAATTTGATCACAAGAATTTAAATTTAGACGTACCTGAGTTCGCAGATTTAAATCCTTCAGCAGAAAACATTGTCATCGTTATTTATAATAAAATGAGGGCTAAACTCCCTTCTAAATTAGATTTAAAAATCAGATTATATGAAACCGAACGAAATTTCGTTGAATTCCCTGCTAATTGATAATGACCATTTCTTGTTGAATGACGAGGAAATTGGGGACAATCATGTAGCCACCTCTATCGAAACACCGATGAGGGAGGATGCATTTGATCTTTCAGATTCAGAAAAAATAGCCATCATTGAATCTCATTTCCGTGAAATCATGTTGACCTTAGGTTTAGACCTAACAGATGATTCTTTGCGCGGAACTCCTAAGCGAGTAGCTAAAATGTACATCCAAGAGATATTTAATGGATTAAATCCAGCTAACGAGCCTAAAATCGCCTTATTTGATAATAAATATGGCTATAATGAAATGTTGATCGAAAAGAATATTTCTTTCTATTCGAATTGCGAACACCATTTTGTACCCATCGTAGGTAAAACACACATTGCGTACATTTCATCGGGTCAAGTAATTGGGCTTTCGAAATTGAATCGCATTGTTCAATATTTTGCTAAAAGACCTCAAGTTCAAGAGCGTTTGACCATGCAAATTGCTAAATTCCTTCAAAAGGTATTAAAAACGGATCATGTGGCGGTTTTCATCGATGCTAAACACTTGTGCGTTTCTTCTAGAGGAGTTAAAGATGATGCTACTTCTACAATTACCTCGTATTATGGAGGTAAATTCCAAGAGGAAAATACCAAAAGAGAATTCTTACAGTCTATCCAAGGTTAATTATGGGAAAATACGTTATTGTAGGTGCTAGCCAAGGGATTGGCGAGTCCATTGCTACTGCTTTGGTCGCTAAAGGCCATGAAGTCATTAATTTTTCTCGAAACCCTACCAGTATTTCGGGAGTTGTGAATTATACTTGGGATGCTCTAGCATCTGACGATTCTGCTTTAGCAGCAATTACAGGTCCCTTAGACGGAATTGCCTATTGCCCAGGGAGCATCAACTTAAAACCATTTCATCGTTTAGCTTCAGCAGATTTTGAAAAAGATTTCCAAATAAATGTTTTGGGCGCGGTACGAGTGATTCAAGCTTTATTACCTGCCTTAAAACAATCAGATACGTCATCCATCGTTTTATTTAGTACGGTCGCTGTGCAGACGGGAATGGGATTCCATGCTTCCATTGCGAGTGCAAAAGGAGCCATAGAAGGTTTGACTAGATCTTTAGCAGCTGAATTATCAGCTAATAAAATTCGGGTAAATGCCATAGCACCATCCTTGACTTTAACTCCATTAGCTGGAGCCTTATTAAATTCACCGGAAAAAATCGAAGCAGGAGGAAAACGCCATCCCCTAGGACGTGTGGGACAAGCGGAGGATGTAGCTAATTTAGCGGCATTCCTTTTAGACCCGACAAATTCGTGGATTACAGGTCAAATAATGGGGGTAGATGGGGGAATCGGTTCCTTAAGGACGAATTAAGAACGAGCTAACGTTTCGTTAAAATGTTTTTGGTTTAGGGCCAAATTCATCTGATTCCATGCTATTTTCTTCGTAAAGGCCTCTTTGCGTATCGCACAATCCGAAATCGAACAATGATTGCAGCACTCATCTAAACAAGGGTCTGCATGCACAAATATCTCTACGTGAGTAGCCTGCAGCTCGCCTAACATTTGTTCAAAGCCGTGAATTTCTTCGTGTGTTCTGCTCAAATCCCAATAGCGCGGCAATGTCAAATGGCAATCAATATGTAAATCGCCTCCATATTGTTGGACGCGCAAATTGTGCAAGTCAATCCATTCTTCTTTTTTATTCGAAACAATCCAATTCGTTACTTTTTCAAACACAGCAGGATTCGTCTCATCCATTAAGGCTGCCACGGATTCTCTTATCAAATTTATTCCTTGCCAGCACATAAATCCAGCAAATAAGAAGGAGGCAACAGAATCTACCCAATACCAATTGGTAAAATAGGTAATGGCTAAGGCAAGCACTACTAAAATACCATTATAGGCATCTAAGCGAAGGTGTTTACCATCAGCAATTAAGGCGGGAGAGTGAGAGGAGCGTCCTTTTTGGACTAAAAAATAGCCTAAAACTCCATTAACTGCCGCAGAAATAAAAGATACACCTATACCCAAATCCAAGTTTTTAAGTTCTGGTGATGAATACAAATGCTCTGAGGCATGTAAGAAAATATAGGCTGAGGCTAATAAAATAAGGACTCCTTCTAATCCTGACGCAAAGAATTCAATTTTCCCGTGGCCATAGGGATGATTCAAATCTTTAGGTAAAGAGGCTAAATAGATCGAGTAATAGGCAAAACAGGCGGCGACCACATTAATAATTGACTCTAAGGCATCCGTTAATAAAGTTGTGGATCCACTAGCATAGTAAACCGCAAACTTCGCTACCATGATCAGTACCGAAACGACAAAAGAAAGAAGGACAAGCCGCTGTTTCATTACGACAAAGATAGTATTTTTACCGGATGGAAAAGGAAAACAATCCCTGGAAAACAATCAGTCAGGAAACGGCATATGAGAATGCGTGGATTCGGGTGGAACACCACCAAGTGTTGAATCCAGCTGGAAATCAAGGTATTTATGGAAAGGTGCACTTCAAAAATACCGCGATTTCGATTGTTCCCGTAGACTCCGACGGCTTTACTTATTTAGTAGGGCAATTCCGTTATACACTGAATGCCTATTCTTGGGAGGTACCTGAAGGCGGTTGCTCCATCGAATCGGGGGAATCTATAGTAGAGGCTGCTAAACGCGAACTTTTGGAAGAAACTGGACTTGTCGCTACAGAGTGGAAAGAACTAGGGGAGGTCTACCTTTCGAATTCCGTGAGTGATGAGAAAGCGGTAATTTATTTAGCCCAAAACCTGAGTCAACACCAAGCCTGCCCAGAAGAAACAGAAATATTAAAAATTAGAAAACTCCCACTGAAAGACGCTATAGAAATGGCTAAAAATGGGGAAATAACAGACGCATTAAGCGTTCTGAGTCTATTAAAGATCCCAGCTTTGCATCTGTTTTAATTCATCATAATCAGTCAAATCATATTTAATAGGCACAATACTGACATAATTTTCTGCTAAAGCATCTAGATCAGTATTGTTATTCAAATCTTCATTGAATAAATCTCCATCCATCCAATAATAAGGCTTTCCATAGGGATCTTTACGCTCTTCAAATCGCTCTCTAAAGATGGCATTGGCTTGTTTAACTACTTTAACTCCTTGTAATGGCACAGAAGAATGTGCAGGAAAATTCACATTTAAAGTTAAACCTTTAGGTAATCCATGAACGAGTACTTGCTGGCAGATTTTAATAATATAATCATGGCAGTGAGAAAAATTCGCATCTGACGCAAAGTCGCAAAGGGAAAATCCAATGGCGGGAATACCTTCCATAGCTGCTTCTATCGCTGCAGACATCGTTCCTGAATATAAAACGGCAATTGAAGCATTCGACCCATGGTTAATGCCAGAAACGACCAAATCAATTTTTCTATCCTTTAAAATCTGGTGCTTACCTATCTTAACACAATCAGCCGGGGTTCCTGAACATTTATAGGATTGGATATGATCTCCAAAATCAGTCGTCTTAACCACGCGCAATGGTTCACCCAGTGTAATCGCGTGACCCATTCCCGATTGATGTGTATCAGGAGCAACCACAACCACTTCGCCCATTTCTGACATAATTTCCGTTAAAACACGGATACCTTTGGAATAGATCGAATCGTCGTTTGCGATGAGAATAAGTGGCTTCATATTTTGCTATTTTGAATGCAATTTACAAATTTTGATAATGATTTTACGCAAAGCAAGGCTTGAAGATATACCCACCATACAAGAAATTGCAGAGGAAGCCTGGAGGCCTACTTATGGGCTTATTTTGACAGAGGAACAGACCATGTATATGATTCCGATGATGTACAACACGGAATTAATTAGCGAGCAAATTGACTTGTTTTCAATGCTCGAGATGGATGGACATGCCATTGGCTATTGTGCGTTTGAAAAAACCTCTGAAACGGATGGAAAATTACATAAACTCTATTTGCGTCCCTCTATAAAACAAAAAGGTGCAGGAAGCTTTATAATCGAGCAAATAAGCAACCAGGCTCGCTTATTAGGCCTTACATCTATCTATTTAAATGTAAATAAATTAAATTCTGCTGTAACTTTTTACCTCAAAAAAGGATTTATAGTAGATCGTGAAATGATCTTAGACATAGGCAATGGCTACGTTATGGACGATTTTGTGATGCGATTATTCCTATAGCCTTTTCAATTAAGGACCTGATTTGACCTTCTGGATCTTGTGAGAATTCCTGCGTAATTCGATTCGCTAAAATAGCATTCAACGAAATCATTTCGTGTCCCATCGCACCAGCAAAAGCATAATAAGCCGCTGTCTCCATTTCAATGTTGGTGATTTCTTGCTCCCCTAATTTAGCCGCGGCTACTTTTGACAGAAAATCAGGTCTAATCGAATGCATCCGTATCGTTCGTCCCTGTGGCGCATAAAAACCTGGAGCGGTTAATGTTATGCCTTGGTAAGCATTCAATGAGGCAAATTGAGATAAAAGGGAAGCACTAGCACTTGCCGCATAAAGTGGCAAAGGGTAATCAATGGCTTTTGTCCATCGCGCCAGGACTTCTTCTGGCATAGACTGTGCCGAATCAAAGCCGTAAAACTGAGCCAAATTATCAAAGCCTATCGCAGCTGTAGAAACTAAAATTGAATCCACGGGAATGTGCGCCTGAATACTTCCTGAGGTACCTATTCGAATTAAATGGAGGGATCTTTTCTCTGCTTTTTCTGTCCGCGTTATAAAATCAATATTAACCAAAGCATCTAATTCATTCATCACAATCTCCACATTATCCGCCCCAATACCACTGGATACTACCGCGATTCGTTTACCACCTAACAGGCCTAAATGCGTTACAAACTCCCGTTTTTGAATTTTCTCAGTCACCTCATCGAAATAGTGAGACACCGTAGGAACGCGCTCAGGATCCCCTACAAGAATAAGGGTATCTGGAATTTGATCAGGTCGTAAGTTCAAATGATAGGAACTACCATCCGGATTTATAATTAAGTCAGTGGGAGAGAAATAGGTCATGCGCAAATTTATTGATAATTTTCCAATGTAATTAGCCATTCATGAAAAGCACCAAATCCGAAATACATCTGAAACTACGTTCTATTTTGGAAAAATCCCTAGAAGAGGCTCGTAGAGAGTATATTTTGGCCAAAGAATCCCGCGATTCTGATACAAAAAGTAGTGCCGGAGATAAATTTGAAACGGGTCGCGAAATGATGCAAAGGGAGATGGATAAGTTAAGTGCTTTGGTAGATAATACGCTTAATTCCATAGCTAAATTAGACCGACTAACCGATTTACCTGCTGCGGCGGTTATATCGGAGGGCAGTTTAGTAATAACAGATCAAGAAACGTATTATATATCCATTGGATATGGCAAGTTAGATGCTGTTTATGCCATTTCTATCGAGTCACCACTCGGAGTAGAATTAAAAGGAAAAAGAGTAGCGGAGTGCATCGAAATGCGCGGCCGAAAAATCACAATAAAATCCATCTTATGAAAAATGCGCACTATTTCTATCTTTTACTTTCCTTAGTAGGAGGCAGTTTCACCTTTTACTTTGTGTATGAAGGGATGATGCTAAACAAGGGGAAATTCGATGTAATTGATTTTGTCCAAAGCACTTGGACATCAAACCCCTATGCTAAAAGTTTAAGCTGTGATTTTTGGACAGGAGCCATAGCAGGTACCTTTTTTATACTGATAGAGGGATTGCGTATTAAAATCAAATACCTGTATCTTTATTTATTAGCAACTGTTTTAATCGGATTTGCCTTTGCATTCCCTTTATTTTTATTTGCTAGACACCGTCAATTAGCCTAATATATTATATGGAAGAATACATTTTGACCTTTCCGGAGGCCACACAAAAGATTTTAATCGAAGTACGTGATGCCATTCGCTCTGTCGTGCCGGAAGAAACGGAGGAAACGATGTCTTATGACATGCCTACCTTCAAATTAAATGGAAATCTGATACATTTTGCAGCTTGGAATAACCATTTAGGCTTTTACCCCACACCGAGTGGAATCAAAAATTTTGTTCAAGAATTAGCTCCTTATGAAGGGTCGAAAGGTGCCATTAAGTTCCCATATCACTCGCCTATGCCTTTGGAACTAATAAAAGAGATTACCATTTTTCGAGTTCAAGAGAATTTAACTAAAAAGAAAAAAGACTCATGATTGAGCCTTTTTTTGTTTTTCGATCTTTTCTGTTCGTTTAAAAGATTTAAATCCTAGTTCCGGCGAATACCCTACCGATTGTTTGGAATAATATCCTTTGTCATTGTATGGCCGTTTTCTAGGATGTTCTTTACATTCCGATGAACAAGCACCTTCCATTTCTTTTAGACAAGCCGGGCAAATCGCTAAATGCTCATTGCATTCTGGATTTGCACAATTGACCATATGATCTGATTTTGTTTGGCATACATGACAGGTAGAAACAACTTCCGGATTAATGGAATTAACAGCGGTGGCCACCCGGTTATCGAATACATAGCAAGAACCGTCAAAATCCTCGCCACCTTCTTCTAATCCATATTTAATAATGCCACCATGCAATTGATAGACATCTTTAAACCCTTTTTCTAATAAATAGGCAGATGCCTTCTCGCATTTAATTCCTCCGGTACAATACGTAATTACTTTTTTATCTTTCAAATGTTCAATCTCTTGCATATGATCGGGCAAATCACGCAGATTTTCCATGTCAAAAGTATAAGCCCCTTTAAAGCGACCTAATTCGTGTTCATAGTTCGAACGCATATCGACTAAAACTACATCAGGATCATTTTTCAGTAATTGCTTAAATTCTTTCGGCTTCAAATGCTTCCCGGTTCTGACGCGAGGATCAACTCCTAAATCCGAATGGACAATTTCATTCTTCACCCTCACGTGAAGCTTATTAAATGTATGGGCTTCGTGGTAATCAATTTTGAAGTCAAAATCGGAACCAGCAAAAATCGGATCAGATTCCAGCCATTGCATATACGTATCGCAATCTGCTTTTAGCCCTGAAACAGTTCCATTCAAACCTTCTTCAGCAA
>CAMDSI010000004.1 GCA_945906915.1 Spirosoma fluviale
TGCTTTTGGACAAATACGAAAAAGAACATGACGATTATAATTCGATCATGGTGAAGGCTTTAGCGGATCGTTTAGCGGAAGCCTTTGCTGAATTATTGCACGAGCGTGTTCGTCGGGAATTCTGGGGCTATGCTTCTGAGGAGCATTTAAGCAATGAAGAGTTGATTTCAGAAAAATACGATGGCATTCGTCCTGCTCCAGGTTATCCGGCTTGCCCTGATCACACCGAGAAGAAGCGATTGTTCGAATTATTAGATGCGGAAAAGCAAATTGGGATTCAATTAACGGAGAGTTATGCAATGTATCCGGCCTCTGCGGTGTCTGGATTCTATTTCTCACATCCGGAGAGTACGTATTTTGGTTTAGGTAAGATTGCCAAAGACCAGGTAACAGATTATGCGAAACGCAAAGGCATGTCCCTAGACGACATCGAAAAATGGTTAAGCCCGGTTTTGAATTATGACTAAGATTACGAAATATTTTGAGCAAGCGGCTGGGAAAACCCTTTTCTCGATCGAGATCATTCCACCGATGAAAGGCCAGCACTTGGGCGAGTTAATGTCGCACATCGAGCCTTTAATGGAGTTTAAGCCACCCTTTATCGAGGTGACTTACCATCGCGAAGAATATGTCGATAAAGTCGTGGATGGCATTTCTAAGCGTATTCCTATCCGCAAACGTCCGGGAACTTTAGGGATTTGTGCGTCTATCATTCAACGCTTTCAAATCGAAGCGGTACCTCATGTTATTTGTGGTGGTTTTACGCAGGAGGAGACGGAGGATTTCTTAATCGATTTACACTATTTAGGGATCGAAAATGTGCTATTATTGCGCGGTGATCAAGAAAAAGGAGAAAGTCATTTTATACCCAAACCGGGCGGGCATGCTTATGCGAACGAATTAGTGGCGCAAGCGGCGGCAATGAATCAAGGAATATTATTGCACGAAGAAACGGAATCCTTACCTACGAATTTCTGTATAGGGGTTGCTGGTTATCCAGAGAAGCATATTGACGCGGTTTCTTTTGAACAAGATTTGCGCTATTTGAAGCAAAAAGTAGATGCGGGTGCGGATTATATCGTGACGCAGATGTTCTTTGATAATTCGAAATACTTTGATTTTGTTAAAAAATGCCGCGAAATGGGCATTAAAGTGCCTATTATCCCAGGATTAAAACCTTTAGCAACTGAGCGTCAATTAGAGATTTTGCCGGAGATTTTCCATTTAGAAATTCCCAAGGAATTTGTTTCTGAGGCTCGTAAATGTGCAAATAACGCGGCAATCAAGCAATTAGGTATTGAATGGGCGGTGCAACAAGGCAAGGAATTAATTCAAGCTGGTGTTCCTGCTTTACACTTCTACACGATGAGTAAGTCTGATAGTGTACGCGCCATCGCTGAAAAATTATTCTAATGAAGGTCTTAGTTTACGGTGCGAGTACGAATCCGAGTCGATATGCCTATATCGCCACCGAATTATTATTGCAACATAAGCACGATGTTTCACTTGTCGGAATAAAAAAAGGGGAAGTCTTAGGTCTCATTATTCAACAAGATCAACCTTTGCTGAAAGATATCGACACAGTTACCTTGTATGTAGGCCCTGCGAATCAGGATGGCCTTTTTGAGTATCTTCAAGCCATATCACCCAGACGTGTAATATTCAATCCAGGAACTGAAAATCCGGATTTGGAAAAGGAATTAGAACAAGTGGGTATTCAAATAGAAGAGGCCTGTACACTGGTTTTATTGCACACAGGCCAGTTTTAAGATCTTATTGAGCTGTTAACGTAAACTCAAATTCCTCCATAATCAAGTTCGCTAATAACTTCTT
Organism: Spirosoma fluviale; assembly: GCA_945906915.1. Lineage (GTDB taxonomy): Bacteria > Bacteroidota > Bacteroidia > Cytophagales > Spirosomataceae > Aquirufa > Aquirufa fluvialis_D. Next base: position 1,834 of record CAMDSI010000004.1, read on the forward strand.
GCAAGCGTTAGTTACTACCTCGTTTGCCTCAGCCTCGGATGATGCGTCCACACTTAATGTAATGTGCTTACCGATACGAACGCCAGCCACTTGGTTAATACCTAAGTTTTGTAAGCCAATAAGTACCGCTTTCCCCTGAGGATCAAGGATTTCTTTTTGAGGCATTACGTTGATTTCAGCTAAGAATTTCATTATTTGTTTGGATTTAAAAGGAAAATAAGGCCGGACAGCAGGATATATGCGATCACTAAAACCGGAATTGCTGCAAATTTAAGCATAACAAGGGCAGCAATGCAAAAAATAAGGAAAATGAATTTTACTTGATTGCTTTTCCAATCCCAGGTCTTAAACTTAAATGCTAAAAGTGGTAATTCGCAGACCATAAGATAGCTCATGATGACTGCATAGAATAATAAGCCTTGGAACTGAAGAATATACGAACTGAATTCTGGTTGGAATTGTAGAATTAAGGGTAATGACGCGATTAAAAGGCCATTGGCTGGGGTAGGGACTCCGATGAATTGATCGCTTTGGCGTGTATCAATATTGAATTTTGCCAAACGATAGGCTGACATTAATACCAACGCAAAGACCATAAATGGCTTATAGAATCCAAAAATACCCACACTGCATTGTGTCCCGCAGCTTTGTTCCACTAAAGAAAACAAGATAAAAGCGGGCAATACCCCGAAAGAAACCATATCCGCCAAAGAGTCCAACTGTTTTCCCAGTTCTGAATAAGCCTGCAAAGCACGCGCTAAAAATCCATCGAAAAAATCACAAATGAGTGAAATGAAGATGGAATAGGAGGCACTCACTAAATCGCCTTGCATCACGAACCAAAGTCCGATGCAGCCAGCCAGCAAATTGCCGAGCGTTAATAGGTTAGGGATTTCTTTTTTCATGCTTTTACGAATGGATTGGATACTTTTTCTTGACCTATGGTCGTGCTTCCCCCGTGTCCAGGGTAAACAATCGTTGATTCAGGTAAGGTATATAATTTCGTTTGAATGCTATGAACTAAATCAGCGTGATTGCATAAAGCGAAGTCAGTTCTACCGATACTTTGTCTAAATAACACATCTCCATCAAATAATAGACCTTCATTTTCAAAATACAAAGCCACGTGTCCAGGCGCGTGACCTGGCACGAATAAAATCTTGATTTCCATTTCGCCAATCTGTAGAATTTGATTGTCCTCGTACCAAACATCTACCTCAGAAGCTTGATAATGAGGAAAACCATACACTTGAGCCCGATTCGCTGAATCTTTAAGTAAAGGTTCATCTTTTGGATGAAGGTAAAATGGGATCTTGTATTCTTGTCTAAAATACTCCACACCTAAAACATGGTCAATGTGCGCGTGGGTATTAAGAATATGTGTTAACGTAATGTTTTTTTCTTCAATGAAGCTTTTTAGCGTTTGACGCTCCTCAAAAGTGTAGCATCCCGGATCTACGATAATGCCTATTCCCTGGGAATCCCAAATGATATAGGTATTTTCTCGAAATTGATTTACGGTGAAGGCTTGGTGGAAAATCATACGTTATTTATTTGCCTAAAAGGAATATACATGGTTTTTTGTGTAAATCTGGTTGGTTTTTGGCCCAATCACTTGCCTTCTTTGTTTGAACAAATCCGTCAGGCGCTGTCACTTCGCAGGCAATGCAAATTAAGGAATCCGGCGCACATTGCGCAATCAGATCTTCTAGCAGGGCATTGTTTCGATAAGGAGTTTCTATAAAGATTTGAGTTTGACCCCATTTGGCCACATCTCGATCTAACTGTTCGATTTTTCGAATGCGAGCGGCTTTGTCGATAGGAAGATAACCGATGAAGGCGAAACTTTGGCCAGAAAAACCAGATCCCATCAAGCCCAAAAGAATGGAAGAGGGGCCTACTAAAGGAATTACTTCTATGTTTTGCTGTTGCGCAATCGAAACCGCTAGGGCACCTGGATCGGCAACACCAGGGCACCCTGCCTCGGAAATAACGCCGATATATTCGACAGAACTATGTTTTTCATAAAAATTCTTAACCGTTTTAGCTTCGGTATCCTTATCTAGTACTTCAAAAATCAATTCGTCTATTAGAATCCCTAATTTTAATTCACTGATGAACCGCCTGGCCGTACGTACATTTTCGACTAAAAAATGTGTCGTCTGTTGAATAGCTGCTAAGATTTGTGGACTCAATACATCGGAGGACGTATTTTCAGCAATCGGACAGGGGATGAGGTAAATTTTCATAAATACGATTGAAGCGCCTGCAAAAATAGCTCAGGTTGTTCTGCTTGCACCCAATGGCCAGCTCCTGGAATTTCTACCACTTCAAAATTAGGGAAAATTTCTGCAATGTATCGCTCGTCTTCGGGTTGAATGTAATGGGAATCTGCTCCTTTAATGAATAGGGTTTCCGTATTAGAGGCGTTAGGAACGAATAATTCGTGACCCACCACATCGATGTTTTTGGTGATAACTTTCAGATTGATGCGCCAGGCGAATTGTTGCTCTGTATCTCTGTAGAGATTTTTAAACAAAAATTGACGAACTCCTTCGTTTTCCTCAAATCGTTTCAGATGATCATTTGCTGCTTGTCGACTTTCCAGTGTGGTCAAATCTAAGCTATTTAATCCTTCTAAAATGTGCGTATGGTGCACCGGATAGAATTTAGGCGCAATATCAACGATGACAATTCGGCTAGCTACACCAGGATGTAATAAATCGAATTGCATGACCACTTTGCCTCCCATGCTGTGACCAATGAGGATGGGATTTTCTAATTGATGTTCCTGAATGAATTCCAAAAGATCGGCAGCCATCACTTGGTAATCGAATTCGTCATCCCATGGAGATTGGCCGTGGTTTCTTTGGTCCAAAAGAAAAACCCGGTGATCCCTTGATATCGCTTTTCCAAATCCTAGCCAATTATCAGAGGTGCCAAAAATTCCGTGTAGTATAATTACCGGTGTTCCTGTTTCTCCCAGTGCGCGATAAAATAATTTCATTTAGGAAAGGTATATAGCTTTTTCTTGTGGCTCCGTTAATTCGCCAATCGGACTCAAATCAAATCCATTTTCTTTTGCAAAGGCTTCAAATTCAGCCGTGTGCTCAGCTTCCACTGCAATTAACAGTCCTCCCGATGTTTGGGGATCTGCTCCGATGTAGCGCTGGCGTTCAGAGAATTCCTCGCTTAGGCGATCTCCATAACTCGCTAAATTGCGAGCAGTGCCACCAGGGAAGCAGTTGAGGTCTAAATAATGATCTATGTTAGGGAGAAGCGGTAGATTCTCAAAGGCAATTTTAGCACTTAAACCGGATCCATCCGCCATTTCTACTAAATGACCAAACAAACCAAAGCCTGTCACATCTGTTAAAGATTTTACATAGCTCAAAGGCCCAAGCTTCTCTCCGAAATTATTCAATGTACTCATTTGCTTCACTGCGCGGCCTAAATCGCCAGGGCTAACGATTCCTCGCTTTTGGCCTGTAGATAAAATACCTACGCCTAATGGCTTTGTTAAATAGAGCATACAGCCTTTAGTGGCCGAATCGTTTTGCTTTAAATGTTCTTTACGAACTTTACCCGTTACAGCAAGACCAAAAATTGGTTCCGGAGAATCGATGGAGTGACCACCTGCTAAAGGAATTCCTGCCTCTGCACAGGCCGCCCGGCCACCTTCCAGGACTTGCGCTGCAATTTCAGGTGCTAACTTATCAATAGGCCAGCCTAAAATCGCAATTGCCAGTAAAGGGCTTCCACCCATGGCATATATGTCAGAAATGGCATTAGTGGCTGCAATTTTCCCAAAATCAAAAGGATCATCGACAATTGGCATGAAAAAATCCGTCGTCGAAATGACTGCCTCGCCATTTTGCCAATCAAATACTGCTGCATCATCCCGACTCTCATTTCCGACTAATAATAAGGGGTGATTAGCCTTGGGTTTGTCTGATTTTAGTATTTTATCTAAAATCTGTGGCGATATTTTACATCCGCAACCCGCGCCGTGGCTAAATGAAGTTAATTTGATATTTTCTGACATGATGTGTTTTTTCTGCTGTAAAATTATTCTATAAATAATTAAAAATTAAGTTTCTGTTAAATTAATACAGATTATAGGACTATAAGAGGCTGCTTCTCTTAGGTTATTGCACGTTTTTTACATTTTAGTCCTATATATCAATCAATTACCCCTATAAAAGGCAAAATACTTTTTAAAGATATTTTGGAGTATTTGATTTTTCTCCCTTATTTTGCGGTTGCATTACTTAATTAACTTTATAACTAAATTTCAATTTTATGCAAAGAAGGTTTATTACTAAATCAGTGTTATTAGGAGCGTTTTTTGCTTTTATTATGGCACTACCTGTTGGGCAAGCCTTTGCTCAAGGGTCTACAACATCCGCTTTGTCGGGTACCGTTGTGGATGAAAAAGGACAAGGGTTACCAGGTGCTACGGTAATCGCAATTCACGAACCTACGGGTTCTCGTTACGGTGCATCTACTCGTGGAGATGGACGTTACAACATTGTAAATATGCGTGTAGGTGGTCCTTATAAAGTGACTATTTCATTCGTAGGTTACAAAGAATCTGTTCAATCAGGTATTTCTTTGACTTTAGCCTCAGAGCTTCGTCAAAACTTTAAATTAGAATTAAACCAAGCTCAATTAGAAGAAGTTAAGGTTGTTGCGTCTCGTTCATCTGTGATTAACTCAGGTCGTACAGGAGCTGCTACTACAGTTTCTAATAGTTCAATCACTACCTTACCTACGTTGAATCGTTCACTAGGTGATTTTGCTCGTTTAGATCCACGTGCAAATGGTTTGAACTTTGCAGGTCGTAATGCATTATATAATAACGTTACCGTTGATGGTGCGTTCTTTAACAATGCCTTCGCTTTATCCCCTACGATTGGTGGTCAAGCAGGTGCTTCTCCTATCTCAATAGATGCGATTGATCAGTTCCAAGTTTTAATTGCTCCTTATGACGTACGTCAAGGTATGGCAACGGGTGCTAACATCAACGTAGTAACGAAATCAGGTACAAATGATTGGACTGGTTCTGCTTACTATTTTGGTACAGACCAAAACCAAGTAGGAAACAAGATTGGTGATGTAGTTAACCAATATGGTAACTTCGCTAGAGGTCAATTTGGTGGTCGTATCGGTGGTGCTTTAGTAAAGAACAAATTATTTGTTTTTGCTTCATTCGAGCAGGAATTACAAACTCAACCAGGTTCTAACTTCATTGCAAGACGTGGTGGTTCTAATGCCGCTAACCAATCTGTTGCAACTGTTGAACAATTAGAAAGTATCAAAAGCCTTTTGAAATCGAAGTTTAACTACGATCCAGGTGCATATGAAGGTTGGGATAGAGAGAATTATTCACAAAAGGCGAACATTCGTTTTGATTGGAATATTTCTGACAAGCACAAATTTAACTTGAAATACAACTACCTTCGTTCATACGCTGATGTTCCTCCATCTTCATCTGGATCATTAAACGGTGGACGTAATCCTTCAGCTACGGTATTACCTTTCCAAGGTTCTTTATACCGTATCAACAACAACTTAGATTCTTATATTGCTGAATTGAACTCTACGTTCTCTTCTTCAGTCGCGAATAACTTAACCGTTGGTTATACGCAGATGCGTGACTTCCGTCAATCACCTGTTAACAACACTCCGTTCCCTACAGTTGATATTGGAAACAATAACAATAACTCGCTTACTGCTTTTGGTTTCGAGCCATTCTCTGCAAACAATATCTTAGATTCAGATATCTTCCAAGCATCTGATAACTTGACAGTTTATGCAGGTAAGCACGTATTTACTTTAGGTGCTGCGTATGAAACAAATGCATTTAGAAATGGTTTTGCTCCTAATTACTATGGTGGTTACCAATTCAAATCAGTAGATGATTTCATTGCATCTGTTAATACAGGTGTTTCAAATGCACTACAATACCAACAATCTTGGTCTAACTACTCAACTTTCCCTTTTGCGGAGATGAAAGGTTATACGGCATCATTGTATGCGCAAGATGAATTCACTGCAGCGAAAGGTTTGAAATTAACATTTGGTCTTCGTGCAGATGGTACTGGTTTCCCAGTAGCTGACGATGCGAAGTATAATAATGCTTATGTTCCTAGCTTAACTTTCCGTAATAACACGGTATTAAGAACAAATCAATTGCCAGATTTCACCACCTTGTGGTCTCCACGTTTCGGATTTAACTGGGATGTGAAAGATGATAAGACGACTCAGGTTCGTGGTGGTTTAGGTGTATTCTCAGGGCGTGTTCCTTACGTTTGGTTGTCAAATCAATTATCAAATAATGGTGTATTATTTGGATCAGAGCGTTTGGCCAATCCGACTAATCGCCCTTTCAATGCGAACGTAGACGCATATCGTCCAGCTGTTGCAACTTCAATCATTCCTACTTCGTATAACTTAGCGGTAACTGATCCTAACTTTAAATTCTCTCAAGTATTCCGTGCTAACTTAGCATTGGATAAAAGCTTAGGAAATGGCTGGTTAGTATCGTTAGAAGGTATCTACACAAAAGATATCAATGCTGTTTACTTAGAGAACATAAACTTACCAGATTCGAAAGTGAAAGCGGTGGGTTCTGATAGCCGTGTGATTTATTATACTTTAGGTGCTAATGGTTTACCTAGCTCGACTAAAAATAACCAAATTTATGGTGGAACTAGAGGCTTAAATGCTCCAACAACAGGAAATACGGGTTTAAATCCAAACATTTCTGATGCGATTCTAATTAAGAATACGCAATTAGGTTATTCTTATGCTTTAACTGCAACGGTTTCAAAAGCATTTGATAATGGCTTATTTGCTTCCTTATCATACACTAATTCTGATTCTCGTTCAGTAAATGACGGTGGTTCTATCGCTCAGTCACAATGGAGAGACCGTGTAGTTTCTGGAGATCCTAATGAGAACGTAGCATCTTATTCATCATACATGCAAGCACATCGTATCAATGCGTACGGATCTTACAAGTTGAATTACTTGAATGAGAAAGCAGCAACTACGTTTGGATTTACCTATTCAGTTGCTCCTGCAGGACGTTATTCTTATACCTACTCAGGTGATATGAACGGTGATGGTCAAAATAATGACTTGATGTATGTTCCTTATGGAGAAGGAGACATCTTATTAAAAGACTTAGCTGTTTCTTATAACGTTTCTCAGACATTTACTTACACTGCTGCACAGCAATGGATAGATTTAGATAAGTTTATCTCTCAAGATCCTTATTTGAATTCTCGTCGTGGTAAATATGCTGAGCGTAACGGTGCTGAATTACCTTGGTCAGCTAACTTTGATTTCAAAGTAATTCAAGATTTCTATATCAATGTAGGTGGTAAGAAAAATACATTACAATTTACTTTAGATGTATTTAACTTAGGTAACTATGTCTCACCACAGTGGGGCTTAGGCCAATCAGCTATCCGTGCTAGTTTATTAAACTACACAGGAAATGATGCAACGACTGGTAAGCCTAGTTTCAACTTCCCTTACAGATATACTGGTAACCCTACTTCATCTGTGCCTTTGACAGATTCATTCCAACGTAGCTTTGGTTTAGGATCAAGATGGCAAGCACAGTTTGGTGTACGTTATATCTTTAACTAATAAAAAAGGGGACTTAGGTCCCCTTTTTTATTAGTATAGAGTATAGATTATAGAGCACAGATTATAGAGTTGGTTAACAAAAAAGGCGCAATCTGCGCCTTTTTTGTTGTATAGGAAATATTTTCCTCCGGACTGATTTCCTCTGAACTATTTGACTAAGCCGCAGGCGACTAGGACGAAGTCGACTAAGTTGCGAAGCAACGACTCATTGATTGTTTTAGATTAGAGATAATAGAGTAAAGAGTAGAGATGTGGTTAACAAAAAAGGCGCAATCTGCGCCTTTTTTGTTGTATAGGAAATATGTTCCTCCGGACTATTTGACTAAGCCGCAGGCGACTAGGACGAAGTCGACTAAGTTGCGAAGCAACGACTCATTGACAAAACGTTTTAGTCGCGAAGCGACTAAAACGTTTTGTGATGCGCCATTCTAAACAAATCATCCTTAGTCAACGACTTGAAATACTCATAGGTAATCTTTAAGCCATCAGCGCGATTAACTTTGGGCTCCCAGCCTAGAATGCTGCGCGCCTTGGTAATGTCAGGTTTGCGTTGTTTGGGATCATCTGTAGGCAATGGAAGGGAAATAAGCTTCTGTGATGTTCCCGTTAATTTGATGATCTCCTCGCCAAATTCTTTGATCGTAATCTCATCTGGATTTCCAATATTCACAGGCTGGGCATAATCGCTCAATAAGAGGCGATAAATGCCTTCCACTAGATCATCTACATAACAAAAGGAACGCGTCTGAGAACCATCACCAAACATCGTTAAATCCTCGCCACGCAACGCTTGTCCTATAAAGGCAGGCAATACACGTCCGTCGTTCAATCGCATGCGCGGACCGTAGGTATTAAATATCCGAACAATGCGTGTTTCTAAGCCGTGATAGGTGTGGTAGGCCATGGTCATGGCTTCTTGAAAACGTTTGGCCTCATCATAAACGCCACGAGGTCCCACCGGATTCACATTTCCCCAGTATTCTTCAGGTTGAGGATGCACATTAGGATCTCCGTAAACCTCTGAAGTAGAGGCGATCAATACGCGCGCATTTTTCACGCGAGCTAAACCTAGGCAATTATGTATTCCAAGAGATCCTACTTTTAAGGTTTGGATCGGAATCTTTAAATAATCGATAGGAGAAGCAGGGGAAGCGAAATGCAGAATGTAATTTAGTTCGCCAGGTACGTGGATGAATTTAGATACGTCGTTATGATAAAACTCGAAGTGCTCTAATTTGAACAAGTGTTCAATGTTCTTAAGATCGCCAGTGATCAAATTATCCATCGCGATGACGTGATATCCCTCTTTGATAAAACGATCGCATAAGTGTGAACCTAGAAATCCAGCTCCGCCGGTGATTAAAACTCTTTTCATATTATTTTATCGTTTGACGGCCTATCGAATAATAGGTGTAGCCTAATTCTTCCATTTGGTTTAATTCGTATAAGTTTCTTCCGTCAAATATGACTTTGTTTTTTAATAAACTATCCATTCGGTCGAAATCTGGCGTTCGGAATTGTGGCCATTCGGTGACGATCAAAAGGGCATCAGCTCCTTCTAAGGCTTCGTATGGATTCTTTGTGAAGGTGATTTTATCACCTAAGATATTTTTAACATGGCCCATCGCTTCCGGATCATAAGCACTCACGGAAGCCCCAAGCCCTAATAAGGCATCGATATTGTATAAGGACGGTGCCTCTCTGATATCATCCGTATAGGGTTTGAAGGCAAGGCCCCACATGGCGATTTTTTTGCCCTGTAGATCACCTTTAAAGTGTTTTTGAATCTGAGGTATTAACTTCGTTTTTTGGTTCTCATTTACTTTCATCACGGAGTCCAAAATCTTAAACTCATAGTCGTTCTCGGTGGATGTTTTAGCTAAAGCTTGTACATCTTTTGGGAAACAACTTCCTCCATATCCGATCCCTGCAAATAGGAAGCGTTTTCCGATCCGAGAATCTGTTCCGATTCCTTTGCGCACCTCATCCACATTCGCACCTACGAGTTCGCACAGATTAGCGATCTCATTCATGAAGGTGATTTTAGTCGCTAAAAATGCGTTTGCTGCGTATTTAGTTAATTCTGCCGAACGTTCATCCATAAAGATGATCGGATTACCTTGGCGAACTAAGGGCGCATATAAGCGCGACATCAAGTCTTTTGCTCGCTCTGATTGCGTACCTATAACGACACGATCCGGTTTCATAAAATCTTCTACGGCTACACCTTCTCGTAAGAATTCCGGATTGGAAACGACATCAAAATCCACTTTGGCCTGCTTAGCAATAGCGGAATGTACTTTTTCGGATGTGCCTACTGGAACGGTACTTTTATCAATGATAACCGCATATTCTGATAGGAGTGGGCCTAAATTATCCGCCACTTGCAAAATGTATTTTAAATCTGCCGAACCATCCGCACCAGGAGGGGTAGGAAGAGCTAGGAAAATGACTTTTGCTCCAGCAATACCCTCTTGTAAAGAAGTAGTAAAATCTAGACGCCCTTCTTCTGTATTTCTTTTGAACAAATCTTCTAAACCAGGCTCATAGATAGGGATTATGCCAGCCTGCATTTGTTTTACTTTCTCTTCATTAATATCTACGCAAGTAACGTGGTTTCCTGTTTCAGCGAAACAAGTTCCAGTGACTAAACCTACATATCCGGTTCCTACAACAGCTATTTTCATATTTTTACTGAATTACTTTACCAATACTTCCCGAGGGTTCATTTATTTTTAACCAATTGGCTAAGGTGCTAGAAATATCACTGATACTCGTTCGTTGACTCACTTCTTTTGGCTTTATGTTCCACCCGAAAAATAACAAAGGTACGTGTGTATCATAAGCATATAAACTACTATGAGTAGTGCCTGTTTTGTTGCCTGAAAACCACTGAGGCTTTAATAAATACATAAAGTCCCCGCTTCTGTGTTGATTGTAGCCGTTAGTAATCATTTCGCGGTAAAGCGAAGGTATTGGGCTGGAAGCAGTTTGTCTCATGTCCACTAATTCAGCAAAACCAGGTTGTTTTTTGAATGATTTCTCCAAAACCTTGCCTACAGCCTCCTTCGAAATCTGTAATCTAGCTAGGTTAGCCTGATTCAGGTATATTTGGTAATTATCGGTTCCTGAAATGATATCCACCTCGCCAAAAGCTTGTTTTAGAGCCGATTTCGCTTCGTTAATCGCTTTTCCGTTATCAAACACACCACCCGGCATACGCTTGCTTTGAAGGTAAGCAGGAATTTCTGCCACCGCATGATCCGCCGTTAAAAACACTAAGTATTGATTCTTTCCTAGTTTGGCATCTAAATAGCTTAAAATTTCAGCGATATCTTGATCTAAACGCAAATAGGTATCTTCTAATTCAATAGATTGGGGTCCAAAAGAGTGTCCCACATAGTCTGGTGATGAAAAACTAATCGCTAAAAAATCGGTCGTGCCATTTTTTCCTAAATGCTCGTCTTCAATCGCTTTTAGTGCAAAATCTTTTGTTAGCGTATTGCCATAGGGGGTTGTGCGAAGAACTTCTAATGCATTTCCTCCCTTTAAGTCATGTGGGAAAGTCGGCGTTTTTTCACCTGGTAATTTACTTTCATACAGGCTATTATCTTCAGCTGATCTCGTGTAAGTAGAGATCGGATAAAGTGTATTCCATCCTTGGCTAACGAGCTTTTGAGGGCGACCCTCTAGGTTGAATTTTTGAACCCAAGTAGGCAGTTCTTTCAGGTAAAAGGACGAGCTTATCCAGTACCCATCAGCAGAGTCATACCAATAGGCTGCATCTGCCGTGTGCCCACCTGGCAAAATAGAACCTCTGTCTTTAAGTGCAATGGCAATTGTTTTTGATTTATAATTCTGTGCCATTTTCAATTGATCCGTAATGGTAGAAGTCCAAAGGTTTTTAGGGGACATAATTCCCGCCTTACTTTTGCTTCCTACGGTTTGAACGGTAGAATCATCAGTACAATACATTTTTTTTCCGTTAGAGACTTCGATCCATTCATTGCCTACTATGCCGTGAACCGCAGGAACCGTTCCTGTGTACACACTAGCATGTCCAGCTGCCGTCACCGTAGGAGCGTAATTATAGTGATTATCCGTACAATTCATACCTTCATTCATGAGGCGTTTAAACCCATTATTAGAATAACGGTCGTAGTATCTATTTAAATAATCATAACGCATTTGATCAACTACAATGCCTACAACGAGTGCAGGTCTCTTTTGTGCTGTAGCTGTTAGCGATAATAAAGCGAGTGACAGAATGAGAATCTTTTTCATGAATAGGAGGGGAAATCGCTTAGGATCTCGGATGATTTGTTGAAAATGTGGTAATGAAGTCCATTGGTAATAACTAAATAATTAGCTTGTTGGGTTTTTTGGTATTGACTAATTTGTTGTAGTGTTTCTAAGTTTAATTCTACCTGAGGAGCTTTGCATTCAATTAACATAAAAACATCTCCTTGAGTGTTGTATATACGAATATCAGTTCGTCTGTTCAATTTATCTACCTTCATACCCCTTTCAATTTGAAATAGGCTGGCGGGATAGTTCAAGTGTTTTACTAAATAATTAATGCAATGTTGTCTGACCCACTCTTCAGGTGTAAGTAATCGATATTTAGTAGAGATCTCTTCGAAAATATATAGTTTTCCTTCATTTTTCTTTACTTTGTGAGAATAGGCAGGAAAAACTAGGATTAGATCCGGAGATGTTGTCATCTTTATCAATATAAGCTCTAAATTAATCTTTTTGCTTAATTAATTCATCACAAAGAAGCGTATAAATATGAAAACGAAAGAGGAAATTGTTCAGAATTGGTTGCCCCGGTATACGGGGACGAATTCAGATGCATTTGGGCAATATATTTTATTGACTAATTTCAAGAATTACGTCGATATGTTTGCGGAGAAATTTGGCGTTGAAATATTGGGTCAGGATCGTCCGATGCAGACTGCAACAGCGCATAATATAACAATCATTAATTTCGGGATGGGTTCACCTATGGCGGCCACCGTGATGGATATATTATCTGCCATTAGTCCTAAAGCGGTTCTTTTTCTAGGGAAATGCGGTGGTTTGAAGAAGAATTTGGCTTTAGGGGATTTGATCTTGCCTATTGCTGCGGTTCGTGGAGAAGGGACATCAGATGAGTATATGCCTAAAGAAGTGCCAGCCTTACCCTCTTTCCGCTTGCAGCGTGCCGTTTCTTCCATGATTAAGAAACATGAATTAGATTATTGGACTGGTTTAATTTATACGACTAATCGCCGTGTTTGGGAGCATGATGAAGTATTTAAAACCTATTTATCGGATATTCGGGCGATGGGAATTGACATGGAAACTGCCACGATATTTACGGTAGGTTTTAAGAATAAGATACCACATGGAGCCTTATTATTAGTATCTGATAATCCAATGACCCCTGATGGGGTTAAGACGGATGCAAGTGATAAGAATGTCACAGCCAATTTTGTGAATAAACACTTACAAATCGGTATCGACGCCTTGGAAGAATTAGCGAATTCTGGAGAATCGGTAAAACACTTAAGATTCGACTAAAAAAAAGGCCTTCATTATCGAAGGCCTTATGTTAGTTGCAAAAATCTCTAATCACATTATAGGCTCCTGCATAGCCGAGTTCTCCGGATTTACTTAGGTCTAAACAGCCAGAAGAATCATTAAGAGCTAGTTTTATGATTCCACGAATGAAATAGGCTTCTGCGTATTTGGGATTTAAAAGGATGGCATTACTGCAATCTTGGATGGCATTACGCTGATCTCCTAAGGATGATTTCGCTACACCTCTCAGAAAATAGGCTTCAGCATAGGTAGGTTGAAGTGAAATGGCTCTGTTGTAATCATCCATCGCATTTTTAGGATCTCCAGATTTTGATTTAGCTAATCCTCGGTGAAAAAATACTTCCGCCCTTTCCACACTCATATCTGTCATTTTCGTGCGATCCACTAAACCATTACGTAAGTCGTCTAATTGAATTTTGCCAAGTTTCGCTGTATAGAGAATTTTCGCATTTTCATTATTGCCAAAATCAATAGCCCGAGTAAAATCTTCCATCGCAGCTCTTTGGTCCCCCAGCTTCGCTTTTACGAATCCTCGACCATATAAAGCTTCTATTTTCTCCGGATCTAATTCTAAAGCTTTATTGAAGTCCTCTAATGCGCCTTTCTCTCCATTTTCGCCTCGGTAATTTTCTAATTGAGTTTTGCACAAACCAGAATAATACCAATCATCAGCTTTCTCGGGACTTAATTTTAGCACCTCAGAGAAGTCAGCTAATGCTCCCTTAAAGTCATTGGTTTTCATTTTTGCAAAGGCACGTCCGGACATATAATTCGTGCGCTTTGGTGTAATTTCGATGGCCTTATTATAATCTTCAATGCTTCCCGCAAAATCCCCTAATTTTGATTTACTTTCGGCTCTAGCGGCTAGTGTGGGGGCATAATCGGGTACTAATTCCAATGATTTATTAAAGTCTGTGATGGCTGCTCGGTAGCTTTCAATTTTGTTTTTGGAAATTCCGCGACTAAAATAGGCCGTTCCCTCTAAAGGATTTAAACGAATGGCTTCGTTATAATCTTGAATGGCTAAGGGATGTTTATCTTGTTTGCTATGGCTTTGGCCGCGGGCAATAAAGGCTTCGAAGTACATGGGCTTTAACTCGATGGCTTTATTAAAGTCCAAAATAGCGCCTTGGAAATCCTTTAAATTGTATTTTGCAAATCCTCGGTTATAATAAGCAATTGGATTGGGATTGGCTGCCGTTTTTTCAATTTCCAAACTGAAATTGCGTAAGGCATCCGCATAGTTGCCAGATTTATTCTGATTTAAACCAATCTCTAAGTAATTGATTTCCGTTGTCTGTGCTGATAAAGATAAACTGCTTGCTACAAAGGCGAAGACTAGTAGGCCAATTCTGAATTTCATTTCGCTATTATTTTTTGTAAAAATAAGCGAAATTACTGGCTTGTTAAAATTTGGATGACCCCAAAAACGATAATTAAAAATAGGGTTCTCAATGCCGTTTTTTTCAAATAGGGGTCTATTTGCTCAGAGCTCATCTCTGAGTGTAGTTCGCGGAAAAGTTGAATGATCGGATAAATACCTACGATAAGTAATTGCTGATTTACACCTATTTTCATCCCAGCTACAAAAGGATAGGCATAGAAGCAGGCTATGGCTACAATATAGAGTGCTTTTTGGTAATAAAATCCGAACGTTTTACCTATGCGAACCGGAATAGAGTTCTTCCCTGTTTTGATATCATTGTCGATATCCCGTAAATTATTCAAATTCAACACGGCTACTGACAAGAATCCGCATCCTGCGGCTGGAAAAAGAATGGCTACATTTAAAGTAAAGGTTTGTAGGTAATAAGTTCCCAGTGTGCCGATTAGACCGAAAAATAGAAAAACAGATACATCCCCTAAGCCCATATAACCATACGGTCTTTTTCCTACGGTGTAGGCAACGGCTGCAGCAATGGCAGCGACTCCCAAGGCTAAAAATGTGCCCCAAACTTCAATGGGGGCATTCTTGAGTCCGAAAAATAATAAGGAGATACCAGAAATAAAGGAGAAAGCTGCCGTGTAAATCACAGCAGCTTTCATCTCTTGTTGACTAATTTTTCCTGTTTGAACGGCTCTTAAAGCCACTTTTCGGTCTTGATTATCGACTCCGTTAGAGAAGTCGCCTAAATCATTCGCGAAGTTGGAAAGTATTTGTAAAAATAGGGTAGTTAAAGTAGCAAGTACGGCAATCAGTAGATTAAATTTTCCTGCAGAATAAGCTAGAAAATTACCTAATAATATACTTCCCACTGCTAGCGGTAAGGTTCTAGGCCTTGCCGCATCTACCCATCTATTCATTATTACTTACCTATAGCAGCTAAAAATTCAGGGCTATTTGGTTTGATTCCAGAAGCAAAGAAGTTTTGTAATTCCCCTTTTTCGTTGATCACATACTTGCAAAAGTTCCAGCTTGGCTCTTTTTCATTCCAGCCATTCTTCGACTTATCTGATAACCATTGATATAAGTCACATTTTTCTGAACCTTTCACAACTACTTTTTCCATCATTTGGAAGGAAACGCCATAGTTTAGTGAGCAGAATGAAGAAATTTCTGCATTTGACCCTGGCTCTTGTCCACCAAACTCATTAGCAGGGAAGCCTAAGATCACGACATCTTTGTTTTCTTTGTGGAATTTCTCCCAGTCTGCATATTGTGGTGTATAACCACATTTAGAGGCTGTATTTAATACGATGATTTTCTTGCCTTTAAATTGCGAGAAGTCAATTTCTTTTCCATCAATACCTTTCATTTTGAAGGAGTGGAAATTCGAAGCTGCAGTGATTTCCATTTTTTCTGGTCTGTTTAAGATTGTTTTTTGGGTGAATGGTACAGCCAAGGCCGTTAATAACGATCCGATTTTCATAAAACTTGCGATCATGATGATAATAATTAAAATGGTGAGGTAAATATATTTACGTTTCAAATTACATACGATTAGGTGAAACTATTCCTAATAACGAGGTGGCATGCTGAATTGTTTTACCTGTAAGGTCAGCTAAGATAATTCGAATGTTTCGTTTCACCTTATTTTCTTCTGAAAGAATTGTCATCTCATTATAAAACTTATTAAAAGTTTTGGCAAGATCATAAGCATAATTCGCAATGACTGATGGTGCAAAATTCGCCGCAGCTGTTGCAATTATAGCCTTGTATTCACCCAGTAGGTAGATTAATTCTTGTTCTGAGCTTGCTAATTCTGAATCTGTTGTTATCGGATTAATCGTACCAGCTTTGCGCAAGATCGAACAAATCCGAGCATGAGTATATTGAATAAATGGCCCCGTATTTCCTTGGAAATCAATGGATTCCTCTGGGTTAAATAGCATCCGTTTTTTAGGCTCTACTTTTAATAAGAAATATTTCAAAGCACCTAATCCAAGATTATGGAATAATTCGTTTGATTCCACCTCCGTGAAACCATCAATTTTCCCCAATTCTAGCGTGCGATCTTTCGCCGTTTGAATCATCTCCGCCATTAAATCATCGGCATCAACCACCGTTCCTTCACGGGATTTCATTTTGCCACTAGGTAAATCCACCATGCCATAAGAGAGGTGAAAATTACCTTGAGAGAAGGGTTTATTTAATTTTTTCAAAATATGGAAAAGCACTTCAAAGTGGTAATCCTGCTCATTTCCCACGACGTAAACCGATTGGCTAGCTTTGAAATCTGCGTATTTTAATTGGGCCGTTCCCATATCCTGAGTGATGTAAACGGAGGTGCCGTCTTTACGCAAGACTAATTTCTCATCTAATCCTTCCGCCTCTAAATTAATCCAAACAGAGCCATCGGGCTTTTGGAAAAATACCCCAGAGGCTAATCCTTCGTCCACAATCTGCTTTCCTAATAAATAGGTATTCGATTCGCGGTAAATTTTATCAAAAGACACCCCCATGGTTTGGTAAGATTTCTCAAAACCAGCAAATACCCAGGCATTCATCGTATTCCACAATTTCATCACCTCCGCATCACCCTGTTCCCATTTTAAGAGCATCTCTTGTGCCTTCAATAGGATAGGAGCCTGTTTTTTCGCTTGTTCTTCTTCGAGTCCATTAGCCTTTAAATCGGCGATTTCTTCCTTATAAGCCACATCGAAGGCCACATAATATTTTCCTACTAAATGGTCGCCCTTTAATCCAGTCGATTCGGGAGTTTCTTCCTTGCCAAAAAGCTGGTAAGCCAGCATTGATTTACAAATATGAATACCTCGATCGTTCACTAAATTTGTTTTAACTACTTCATATCCACCCGCTGCTAAAATTTGAGCCACAGAAAAACCTAGAAAATTATTCCTTAAATGGCCTAAGTGTAAGGGCTTATTCGTGTTAGGTGAAGAGTATTCGATGAGAATCTTTTCGCCTTTCGATTCGATTTGAAATGGATTTTTATCGGATGCCACCGCTGATAATAAACCTAACCAAGCTGAATCGTGAATTGAAATATTCAAGAAACCTTGAACCACTTGAAAAGCTTTAACTAGGGTACAATTAGCTAGTAAATAGTTCCCTAAGTCCGTTGCAATCGCTGCAGGAGCCTTTCCAGCTTGTTTTGTATAAGGGAAAACAACTAGGGTATAAGCACCTTCGAATTCCTTTTTCGTTTCTTGTAAAACGATTTCGGAAACCTCGATGCTAAATAATTCGTGTAGTCCTTTAGCTAGTTGTTCTTGTAATGTTTGTTGAATAGTCGACATTAAAAATGGTCTGATTTGTCAATCTACAAAGGTAGCTAAATTCGCTCTAAACCTTGCCTCTCATGCTCAGAAATGAATAAATTAATCTTACCTTTGTCGCTATTATGCAAAATATGTACCACGAGGCGATTCAAACTTTAAAATCCGGAGGAGTGTTGTTGTATCCCAGCGACACGATTTGGGGTTTAGGCTGTGATGTTCGGAATGAGCAGGCGATTGAGAGAATTTTAGAACTAAAAAATAGACCAGCTAATAAAGGCTTGATTCTATTGATTTCTAAAATGGAGCAATTGAGCGAATATGTCGAGCAGGTGCCTGAAATCGCCTGGGATTTAGTGGAATTTGCGGAAGATCCATTGACGGTCATCTATCCTAAAGGGAAGAATGTAAGCCCTTTATTACTAGGCCCAGATGGAAGTATTGCCATTCGACTTTTGAAGGATGAGTTCTGTAAAGGCTTAGTTTTTCGCTACCAAAGAGGAATTGTATCTACATCGGCTAACCTTTCAGGCGAGCCATCTCCGCTTAATTTTGCAGGCATTGCGCCTTCTATTGTGGCTGGAGTGGCCGGGATATTAAAGAATCCAGCAGGAGAGGGGGCAGTAAAAAAAGCGAGTAAAATTGTACAATTAGGCCTACATGGCGATTATAAATTAATTAGAGGATAGCATGAAAGAAGGGACGGAGATTGTAGCGGATCCTATTTTCTCAAAAATCGGTGTAGCAGCTGATCGTTTGGGATTGGATTGTTACGTCATTGGTGGATGTGTGCGCGATGCTATTTTAGGGCGTGAATGCAAGGATATTGATGTGGTTTGTATCGGTTCTGGGATTGATTTGGCTTTAGAAGTGGCTAAAGAATTTGATTTACCAGAGCACGCTGTGTCGGTATTTAAGAATTTTGGAACGGCAATGATCAAAGTCGATGATTGGGATCTAGAATTTGTCGGTGCTCGTAAAGAATCCTATAACCGCGATTCACGCAAGCCAGTGGTGGAAGAGGGAACTTTAGAAGACGATCAAAACCGCCGAGATTTTACCATCAATGCCATGGCGGTTCAATTGAACCAGGTTCATTGGGGATTATTACTAGATCCATTTCATGGTGTAGACGATTTAAAAGGCAAACTAATTCGAACACCTCTTGCCCCCGGTATCACTTTTTCGGATGATCCTTTGCGCATGATGCGTGCGGTTCGATTTGCGGCTCAGCTAGGCTTTGATATTTTTCCTGAGACTTTTGAAGCCCTGAAAACGGAGAAAGACCGCTTAGAAATCATTTCGATGGAGCGGATTTCGGATGAATTGAACAAGATTATTTTATGTAAAAAGCCATCGTATGGTTTTTTATTATTGGATGCCTGCGACCTATTGCCTATCATCTTTCCTGAGTTCATGAAATTGAAAGGTGTTGATACGGAAGATGGTAAAGGGCATAAAGACAATTTTTACCATACGCTGCAGGTTTTAGATAATATTTCAGATAACACAGATGATCTTTGGTGGCGCTGGGCAGCTATTTTACATGATATTGCCAAACCTCAAACCAAACGTTTCGTTCAAGGAAAAGGTTGGACTTTTCACGGGCACGAAGATATGGGAGCCCGTCAGGTGCCTAACATCTTCAAGCGCTTGAAATTACCTTTGAACGAGAAAATGAAATTGGTTCAAAAACTCGTCCGTCTACATTTGCGCCCCATCGCCTTGTCTAAAGAAGAAATTACGGCATCGGCTTTGAGGCGTTTGCTCTTTGAAGCAGGTGAGGAATTGGAGGCCTTGATGACCCTATGTAGGGCAGATATTACCTCTAAAAATGGAGATAAAGTCAAACGCTATTTGCGCAATTTTGACATCGTAGAAGCGAAATTAAAAGAAGTTGAAGAAAGTGATTCTTTGCGTAATTTCCAGCCAGTTTTCTCTGGAGAAGTGATCATGCAAGTTTTTGATATAGGTCCCGGCCGCGAAATTGGCTTAATAAAAATTGCCATGCGCGAGGCCATCCTAGAGGGTTTGATTCGGAATGATTTCGAATCAGGTTGGGATTTATTACTCGATGAGGGCAAAAAGCTTGATTTGAAACCTATCTTATCTCTTACTGACCTACAATAAAAAAGGCTCCGATTTCGGAGCCTTTTTTAATAGGTATTGAAGTGGATTATAAATTAATCACAAAATCTTCTTTTGCATAACGAACTTTGGCTGCATTTGCCATAAAGTCATTAGCTGCATCACGTTCTCCTACGGCTAGCATCAATACTGAATGTAATCCCATAGCTTCTAAGCCTAGTAATTCATCTAATTTCGCTGGAATAAATCCTTCCATTGGCGTGGAATCAATTTGTAATTCACCCGCCGCCGCAAGGGCTGTACCCATCGCTAAATAAACTTGACGTGCTGCCCAATGTCTTTTCGCCTCTACCGGACGACCTAATAATGAACCAGCAATAGCACCACGGTAATCCCCTAGCATATCTAGTGAAAGACCACGTGTATCAGCTACTAATTGGATGAAAGCATCGATTTGAACTTCAGTAATATCATTCCAAGCTGCAAAAACCAATAAATGCGATGATTCAACAGCCTGTGGTTGACCATAAGCGATTGGTTGAATTTTTGCTTTTAATTCTGGGTTTTCGATTACTAACACTTTATAGGGTTGTAAACCAAAACCTGATGCTGAAAGGCGGATTGCTTCTAATAAAGAATCAATTTTATCTGCGGAAACTTTGTTTCCTGTCATTCTTTTTGCGGCATAGCGCCACGATAATGAGTCAATTAAAGACATAAGTTGAATGGTGAATGGTGAATGGTAAATTACAAGGCTTACTCTAGAAAATGGTCTACGACATATTTTCTGCGAATAAGCCTTGATAATTTATCAAATAAATAATTCAAATTCTTTTACTCCTGCGCCAAATTAAGAGAGCGAAAGAGTTATTAGATTATCGAATAATTATAAAAAAGGGGATTCGCAGAAAATATGGCAAAGACCATTTTCTAGAATCCCCTTTTTTATATTATTCTGAAACTAAAGACACTGTTAAAGCGAAATCATCATAAATCGCCTTATCACCAATTGATTCAAAGAATTTCTTAGAACCGTAACGGATGTTAAAGTCAGTACGATCGATCGTAATGTTTGCCTTCGCAGTTACTTTACCGCCTTTAACCGCGATTTCTGCTGGGAAAGTGATTGATTTTGTGATCCCTTTTACAGTTAAGTTACCAGTTACTTGATTACCTGCTACCTTAGTGATGACGAAAGAAGCCGTTGGGAATTTTTCTACTTCGAAGAAATCATCAGAAGAGATGTGTCCAATGAATTTTTGGTTGTAACCTGCATCCGTGATATCTAAATCCTTAATAGTTTTCAAATCAATGGTGAAGTTTCCTCCGATTAATTTGTTTCCATCTACATTTAAAGCGCCTGCAGAGATACCTACAGTACCATTGTGCTCTCCAGTTACCTTCTTGGCTAACCAAGCGATAGAACTAGTTGTCTTGTTTAAGTTGACAATTTTAGGTGCGGCAACACCAGCAATTGAGATTAGGCCTAAAGCCAAAGTGGCAATAACTACTTTTACAGATTTCATATAATTTATTGTTTAATTGTGAGAAAATACGGTTCTAAATTCGTCCAAAATTTGGTTCATTTCTTCGAGTTTCTTAACTCCTAAGGCGTCGAAATGTTTTCCCCAGTCATTTTGAACTTGATCTACTTGTGTTAATAAGTCTAGTCCGGAAGGTAAAATTAAAATATCCACTGCTCTGCGATCTTTCGGGCATTCACGGCGTAGAACTAATTTTTTTTCCAGCAATTTATCCACTAGGCGAGAGGCATTGGACATTTTATCTAACATTCGTTCCGTAATAGCCAGAACGGTCATTGGAGTTCCTTGTTGTCCACGCAGAATACGAAGTACATTGTATTGTTGAACGGTAAGGCCAAAGGGTTTAAGCAATTCCTGCTGTTTCTGAACAATCCAGTTGCCTGTATAGATCGCATTCACAACGGCTTTAGAGGCCTCAGAAGGAAATTTTGTCTGCCTTAAATCTTCGGAAATACCCATGATTAAAATTTGATGTTGTAAAATTAAATGTAATTACATTAAATACAAAGGAAATTAAATTTATTTTTATTAAAAACCTGATAATTTTAAATTTTGGGCTATTTTTGAAGATGCAGAATCTATTATCCCTTCAATACCCATTCATTTTAGCATCGAATTCTCCGCGTCGAAAAGAGATCTTGCGTTCCGCCGGCTTTGAATTTTCTGTATTGCCGAGTGATGTGGATGAATCTTTTGATGAAACAATGAAAGCCCAAGACGTTCCTGTCCATTTAGCAGAACGTAAAGCTAGAGAATTAGCAAAAATTTCTCCTAATGCCTTAGTTTTAGCCGCTGATACGGTCGTGATTTTGGGAACCGAAATCTTAAATAAACCACAGGATAAGTCGGAGGCCATTCAAATGCTACAAAAATTATCTGGTCAAACACACGAAGTGGTGACTGGGATTGCATTGCAGACTCCACAAGGACTGCTTACGAAAGCGGATTCAGCTTTAGTTAAATTTCGCACCTTAGAGGACTGGGAAATCGATTTTTATGTTCGGGAGGGTGCTTGCATGGACAAAGCCGGTTCTTATGGCGTACAAGATTTTCTAGGAATGGTAGGAATCGAATCGATAGAAGGATCTTTCTACACGGTTATGGGTTTACCTATTTATGAGGTCTACTCACTAATGAAGCCTTATATTTTAGACGGGAAACAGTTATTTATAAGATAAATATGCCTTAGATAGAGAAGCTTTCTCCACAACCACAAGTACGACTGGCGTTAGGGTTTTTGAATTGGAATCCTTTGCCATTTAAGCCATCGGAAAAGTCTAATTCAGTGCCAGCTAAGTATAAGATGGATTTTTTATCAACCATTACTTTTACCCCTTTGTCTTCGATAATCATATCATTTGGTTGAGCTTCTGCGGCAAAGTCTAAGTTATACATTAAGCCTGAGCATCCGCCACCTTCTACTGCCACGCGGATATTGAATTCCTCCGTTAAACCTTCCTTAGAACGCAATTCTTTAATTCTATTGGCTGCTAAATCCGTTATCGTGATCATGATCGATGTTTTTGAAATAATTCTGCTACAAAATTAAGAATTTTTTCGATAAAAAATTCATTTATTTAGAGTGAATCTAAATAAAGGCTAGTTTTTCAAAACCATTGGTCTTAATTTTGTGTTTTAAATGCAGATTCAAATACAATATGATGCTTTCAATTAAGAATTTACACGCAAGTATAGGAGAGAAGGAAATCTTGAAAGGGATTAATTTAGAAGTTAAAGCCGGTGAGGTTCATGCGATTATGGGGCCGAACGGTTCTGGAAAGTCTACCTTAGCGTCTGTTTTAGCTGGCCGCGCTGATTATGAAGTAACAAGTGGAACCGTAGAATTTCAAGGTAAGGATTTATTAGAATTAGCTCCTGAGGAACGTGCTGCAGAGGGTTTATTCTTAGCTTTTCAGTATCCGATAGAGATTCCAGGTGTTTCGACTACTAATTTTATGAAGTCAGCTGTCAACGAAATTCGTAAATACCGTGGTGAAGAACCATTAGACGCTGTTCAGTTTTTGAAAATGTTTAAAGAGAAGATGAGCTATGTGAATATAGACCAAAGTTTATTGTCTCGTGCATTAAACGAAGGCTTTTCAGGTGGTGAGAAAAAAAGAAATGAAATCTTCCAAATGGCGGTGTTAGAGCCGAAGTTAGCCATCTTGGATGAAACAGACTCTGGATTAGACATTGATGCCTTGCGTATCGTGGCAGAAGGAGTAAATAAATTGAAATCCCCAGACAATGCGACGATCGTGGTGACTCACTATCAACGTCTTTTGGACTACATTATTCCAGATTTTGTGCACGTTTTGTACAAGGGAAAGATTGTGAAATCAGGAGGGAAAGAATTAGCGCTTGAATTAGAAGAGCGTGGGTACGATTGGATCATTTCAGCTTTAGGAGAATAGGATGTTGTATACAGAATTAACGTCATCAACTCAGAAAGAGGCTTTGGAGCGTTTTAAGGCCAAAGGTTTTCCTACCAACAAATGGGAGGAATGGAAGTATGCTTCCTTGAAATCATGGAATGAGAGAGAAGTAGAGTGGACCCCTTCAGCCTTGAATGAGGCTTCTGAGGCTAGCTTACAAACCCAAAATGGAAATACCACCTTTACTGGTATTTTGCCAGCAGGTGTAGAATTTCTACTTTTTGATCAGTTTTTAGCTACTAATCCAGCGATGGCTGCTAAATGGGAGCAGCGTTTTCCGATCCTTGATCAAAATTCACTCTATGATTTAAATGCAGCACTCGTTGCTAATACTCACGTTTTGTGGGTGAAGGCAGGTGTTTCTGTGGACGATGCCATATCGCATGATTTTATTTTATCGGTGAAAAAAGCGTCGGCTATTCAAAGCCGTTTAATTGTGTTCTTGGAGGCTGATGCTTCTTTAACTTTGATTGAGCGAGCTTATACTTCAGCAGGTTCAGAAGAAGTCTTGTCTAATTTTGTGCAAGAAATATATGTGAGTGAGAAGGCAAATTTGACCTATGTGAAGGAACAAGATTTGGCCCAAAACACCACCCACATCGATCATACCTTCATTACGCAGCTTTCAGATAGTCAAGTAGATTTATTTACGTTCTCTCTGAATGCCGCATATTTACGTAATAACCTGCATTTCTACAGTGATGGAGAACGCGTAATGTCCAATCTAAATGGACTCTATGTGCCAGGAGAGGACCAATTAATGGATTCTCATACGGTTGTGGATCACCGTAAACCGAATTCAGAATCCCATGAATTATACAAAGGGGTTTTAATGGGGAATGCGACTGGGGTGTTTAATGGTAAGATTTTTGTGCGTCCTGATGCTCAGAAAACGAATGCTTTCCAAAGCTGTAAAAATGTCTTAGCCTCTACGCGTGCCACGATGAATACGAAGCCTCAGTTAGAGATTTGGGCAGATGATGTTAAGTGTTCTCATGGAACCACGACAGGTCAATTGAACGAGGACGCTTTATTTTATTTACGGTCTAGAGGTATTTCTTTAGCAAACGCACGAACTTTATTGTTATTAGCTTTTGTTCAAGAAGTAATCGATCGTGTTACACACGAAGAGACGAAACTACGTTTGACAGATAAAATCATTTCAAAAATCCAAACTTCCTTAGCGATTTAATCATGGCGGAAAAATTAAATATAGATCAAATTAGAGCGGATTTCCCTGTTTTACATCAGCAGGTGAATAAAGCTCCCTTGATTTATTTTGATAATGCGGCCACTACTCAGAAACCCAAAGCGGTTATTGATGCCTTGCAACATTATTATGAGTTGGATAACGCGAATATTCACCGGGGACTTCACACCTTGGCTGAACGCGCTACGACCGCTTACGAATTAACTCGAAAGAAGCTTGCCACCTTTTTAAATGCTCCTTCTACTGACCAGATTATATTCACTTCGGGTACTACAGCAGGAATTAATTTAGTCGCTCAGACCTTTGGTCGCGCGAACATCGAAAAAGGGGATCAAATTATCGTCTCTAATCTGGAACACCACTCGAACATCGTGCCATGGCAGATGATTGCGCAGGAAAAAGGAGCAGAGATAAAAGTGATTCCGGTAAGCGACGAAGGAGTTTTAGATATCGAAGCTTTTAAAGCATTATTAAATTCTAAAGTTAAATTAGTCGCTGTAAATCACGTTTCTAACGCGATTGGAACGATTAATCCCATTGTTGAAATCATAGCACTTGCACACGCTGTAGGTGCAAAAGTGCTGATAGATGGTGCACAATCGGTGGCGCATTTAGCTGTGGATGTGCAGGCGCTCGATTTGGATTTCTTTGTATTTTCTGCACACAAGTTATTTGGGCCGACTGGCGTAGGCGTATTGTACGGTAAGCGCGATTTATTAGAAGCGATGCCACCTTACCAAGGAGGCGGGGAGATGATTAAAGAGGTGAGCTTTGCGGGTACGACTTATAATGAATTACCTTATAAATTTGAAGCAGGTACCCCTAATATCGCTGATGTGATTGCTTTAGGAGCTGCTTTAGATTATTTGCAAGCAATCCCAGCTGATGCCTTAGCGGCTCAGGAAGAGGCGCTTTTAGCTTATGCGACGGAGAAACTACAGGTTATTCCGGGTTTAAAAATCGTCGGTACAGCACCTGAAAAAATTGCGGTGATTTCCTTCATGGTGAATGGTGTTCATCCACAGGATATTGGCGTTTTATTGGATAAATTTGGCATTGCGATTCGTACGGGTCATCATTGTGCTCAGCCTTTGATGGAACGTTATGGGCTTGTGGGAACTTGTCGTGCCTCTTTCTCGTTTTACAATACGTTCGAAGAAATCGATCGATTTGTTTTATGTTTAGAGAAGACTTTACAGATGTTACAATAGAGATGTTACAATAGATGGGACAGCCGATAAACGAAATTCAAGAGGAATTAATAGAGGAGTTTGGTCTTTTTGAAGATTGGGCGGATAAATATGAGTATTTGATTGATCTAGGGAAGAAGTTAGCCCCTATGACAGACGCTTTTAAGACCGAGGAGAATGTGATTAAGGGCTGCCAAAGCCGGGTATGGTTACATGCCGAAAAGCAAGGCGATTTAGTCGTGTTTCAAGCTGATTCAGAAGCAATCATTGTGAAAGGAATGATTTCGATGTTGATTCGGGTTTTATCGAATCATACTCCAGCGGAGATTTTGGCATCGGATTTATATTTTATTGATCAAATCGGAATGAGCCAGCATTTGGCCCAAACCAGATCAAACGGTTTAGTTTCCATGGTAAAACAAATGCAACATTATGCTTTGGCCTTCTCTTAAGCGATTATTCAGTATGGAAAATTCAAGTCAAATGAATGAGGTAGAATTAAAGGAAAAAGTGGTAAAGGCGATTAAGACCGTCTATGACCCAGAAATTCCAGTCGATGTGTATGAGTTAGGATTAATCTATGAAATCAAGATTTTTCCAGTGAACAATGTCTATATTTTGATGACATTAACTTCACCCTCTTGTCCGTCTGCGGAAAGTATTCCGGTCGATATTGAGAAGGCGGTGAGAGAAGTGGAAGGTATAGCTGAAGTGTCAGTTGAATTAACATTTGATCCACCATACGAGCAAGATATGATGTCAGAAGTGGCAAAATTGGAACTCGGATTTATGTAATTGCGTTAACGTTTTAATTATAAAATTTAAATAGAAAAATATATGTATCCAGAACATTTAGTACATCCTATGCGGATGGATATCGTGGCCGGAGGATTTCAAGAATTGAAGTCGGCTTCAGAAGTGGAAGACGTCATGGCAAAACCAGGTACAACCTTGGTGTTTTTTAATTCTGTTTGTGGCTGCTCAGCTTCTACGGCTCGCCCAGGTGTTAAAAATGCCGTAGCAGCTTCTGAAAAGAAACCAACAAACTTAGTGACAGTATTCGCAGGTGTTGATCCAGAAGCGGTCCAAAAAGCACGTGAATACACCTTACCTTATCCTCCATCTTCTCCATCGATAGCTTTATTCAAAGATGGTGAATTAGTTCATTTCGTAGAGCGTCACCACATTGAGGGACGTTCGGCAGATATGATTGCAGGACACTTAGAAGGTGTGTTTGATGAGTTTTGCTAATTCTATACAGCATAAAAAAAGGGAGCTCCATTCGGGCTCCCTTTTTTGTTTCCTTTCAGGAAGGATTATTGCTTGGGCGCACCGCCCATCGCTCCTGATTCTGAACTGCTATTTTTAGCTTTCTCTGCCATTTTCTTCGCAGCGCCTTCATAGTCACCCGCTTTAATGAAGGACATCTTCAATAAGTCGATTGATTTCTGAGTAGCCTCTTGAATTTGAGCAGGAGTTAAGCTCTTCACCTTAGTCTCTAAATCTTCAGACCATTTCATATTACGGCCTAAGTATAAGTTACTGTTTAAGCTTCCTACTAAAGCATTATCTTGAGAACGCGTCACTTGACGTGATTGTAACCAAGATTTCTTAGCTTCATCGATTTCTTTCTGAGTAAAACCTTCTTTTAATACTTTCTCGATTTCCTCTTTGAAAGCAGACTCTAGCTTAGCTAAATTCTCCGGAGCGTAAATAGCATATCCGATGAAGGCACCACTTTGATCTAATGGACTAGCCACGAATTGCGATCCAACACCGTAAGATAAACCATCTTTTTGACGGATACGGTTCATTAAACGAGAGCTTAATCCACTACCACCACCTAACATATAGTTAGACAATTCTAATGCAGCGTAGTTCGGATCGCTATCAGAAATCTTCAATGGCTGGTAAGCTAAGAAGAAGGCATTTGCCTTATCAGGCGTCTCGATAGAAATGGCCTTGCCACCTGTCTCTTTGAACACATCTGGAATGCGTTTGTAAGGCTTAGGGGATTTCCAGTTAGCAAATTCCGCCGTGATTACATCCTTCAATTCTTTCTCATCAAAATCACCTACGGCAGAGAATGTTGCATCCGATGCTCCGTAGAAGTTCTTGTAGAAATTAATTGACTCCTCTAATTTTGCAGCCGCATAATTAGTCGTTTGCTCTGCCATAGTAGGCTGGTAACGTACATCTTTCTTGTCATAGTGACCTGTTCTCAATTGACCTAATGCATCAGATCCTTTTGCTTGAGGCTCACTTTTTTGACCTTCGATGGCTGTTAAATTCTCTTGCTTTAACTTCTCGAATTCAGCTGCCGGGAATACCGGTTGCTTTAATGCTTCAGCCACTAATTTCATCGCTGGGATTAAATTCTCGCGAGTTGTTTCAATAGAAACACTTGCTTGAGTAGGTCCGCCATTGATGCTCACACGGGCTTTTAATTTGTCTAATTCATCCTGGAATTGTTGACGTGTATGTTTCGCTGTTCCTTTAGATAACATGTCTGCCGCTAAATCGGCTGCAGTTACTGTACCCATTAATGATTTTTCATCACCAAAACGTAAAGTCATACGAGCATAAACCGAGTTACCTCTTGTCTTCTTAGATAAAAGGGCTAATTGTATACCCCCAATTTTTTCTTTTTTAGTACGAGCATCGATGTTCGCTGGAGATGGATCAAATGCCTCGCCTTGGCTAACTGCTGCTTTTGGCTTGAAGTCTTTCAATACCGTTGCTACCTCTTTCGCTTCTGGAATCTCCGCACGCTCAGGCTTCTCTGTAGGGTAGAAAGTACCTGAGGTTCTATTAGATGATTTGAAATAAGCAGCAGCCACACGTTGAATATCAGCAGGAGTGATTTTCTCTAATTGATTACGTGTGTGGAATAATAAACGCCAATCACCTTGAGCGATGTACTCAGACATTCCCACACCTACACGTTGTGCATTATTTAATAATAATTCGATGTTCTTAATGCCTTTCGTTTTGATACGGTCTACCTCTTCTTGCGTTGGAGGAGTTTTGGCAAAATTCTCGATGGTGTTAATCATAATCTGACGAACTGAATCCACAGATTTTTCTTTCAATACTTCTGCGCCAAAATAAATCAACCCTGGTTCTTTCAATTGGAAAGAGAATCCAAACTGGCTACTTGCCTTCTTCGTATCAATCAAGGCCTTGTATAAACGTCCAGACGGAGCATCAGTTAATAAATCAGCCATCACATCTACTGCAACGTAATCCGGGTGCAAGCCAGATGGAATATGGTAGGCCATACCCAAAACTTGTACATCACCCACGCGGCGAAGTGTTACCTCTCTTTCGCCATCTTGTGTAGGTTCAGCCGTGAATGTAGGCGTTAAAACACGCTCAGGACGTGGAATTACACCAAATTTCTCATTGATTAATTTCAATGTCTTAATTGCATCAAACTTACCTGCCACTAATAATACGGCATTATCTGGTTGATAATACTTGCGGTAATAGGCTTGTAAATTCTCGATAGGCACTTTTTCGATATCAGAACGCGCTCCAATCGTAGAGTTTCCATAGTTATGCCATAAGAAGGCAGTAGAAACGACACGCTCCATTAAAACACTTCCTGGATCATTTTCGCCACGTTCGAATTCATTACGAACAACCGTCATTTCGGTTTCTAATTCGCTTTTTGCAATGCGGGAATTGATCATACGATCAGCTTCCATATCTAAAGCCCAATCTAAGTTTTCATCTGATGAAGCAAAGGTCTCGAAGTAATTGGTACGATCTAACCACGTAGTTCCGTTGAATTGAGCTCCGTGATCCGAGATTTCTTTTGCGACTTCTTTGTGCTTTTCTTTAGTTCCCTTGAACACCATGTGCTCTAATAAGTGGGACATACCTGTTTCACCGTAGCCCTCGTGACGAGATCCTACTAAATAAGTGATATTAACCGTAATGGTTTGTTTCGATGGATCTGGGAATAATAAAACTTTTAAGCCGTTGGCTAATTTATATTCCGTAATTCCTTCCGCTTCTGTTACCTTTTCAGGGATAGGGAGGATGGCTGACGCCTTTTGTGTGGTTGGAGCGGGTTTAGTTTGTGCGATGGCTGGTTGTAAAAGACAAAGCAGTAAACCCGAAAGAATAATTTTCTTCATAGGGGGTATTTTGTTTATTGACTGGAAATTTAAAAGATTATTGAATTGAGTGTATGATTAATGTGATGAGCGGTTGAATTTATTTCTTGTATTGTTGAATTAACTTGTAAATCGCCTTTTGTGTTTCCATGTTAGGGAAATATTCGAAAATTATTTCATGCTTGTCATAATCTAATAATAAACCTGATTCCAAGAAGTGAAAGGCCTCCTTGAATTGACCTGCTTTTATTAAAAAGATGGCTGCTCGGTAATATAAATCGGCTTCCTCCGGAAGTTCATCGATCGCCGATAACATAATTTCTGCACACTTTTCGAAATCATCTAAATCATAATGCAATTGTGCCCATTTGACCCAAGTAGGGGCGAAGAAGGAATCTAAATCAACGGATTTGGCATAAGCCTCATCCGCAGAAACGGGATTGCCTAAATAGGATTCCACATCGGCTAAACCAGTCCAATAAAGTGGATTTAGGTCATTTAATTTCAGTGCTTTCTTTAGAAAATGCAGGGCTTCAAACCATTTGTCCATCTCGGTTAAGCAAACAGCTAAGCCATAATAGCCTTCATCCCAAAGAGGGTCGACCTTAATCGCTTCTTTATAGTTTTCTAAAGCCCCCTCAAATTTACGTTGACGCTCTAAACTAGCCCCTAAACAGCAATATAATTCTGGATTAGGGTCATCGTATTTCAAACATAATAGGTAGGATTCCTCTGCTTTTATGTATTCCTGAATATTCATATAGGTATTACCCAGGTTAAAAAGAGACGAGCCAAAAGTAGGTTCAATCGCCAGCGAATATTCATAGGCATCAATCGCCTTTTCGTATTGTTTTAGCTTAGAATAGGCGATACCTAAATTATACCAAGCCGTAAAAGAGAATGGATCCGAATCAATGAATTGCTTATAATAGGGTATACTTTCATCGATTTTGCCTATTTCGTCCAAACAATTAGCTAATTCCACCAGCGCATTTTCATTCTCTGGGTTCATTTCTAGACATTTCTTTAGCATGTCGACCGCCTCCCGAGGTTTACCCCAGGCTTGGTAACTTAATCCGATTCGAAAATAGACCTCGTCTTTTTCCTCTGTTCGGTCTAAGGAGGCTAAAAAAAGTTGGATGGATTCTTCGTGCTGGCCCATTTGGCTTAATAAATAGCCTTTAACGAGCGTTAATTCGATGTCGTTAGGGAAAAGCAAGATGGCATTTTCAATTAATTCCATCGCCTCTTCCGGCTTCTGCATTTCGCCTAAAATTTGTGCTTTCAGCGTAATCAACTCCAGCGAATAACTGAAGTGAGTCAGACCTAAATTTACGGCCTCTAGAGCTTGGTCAAAACGCGATTGAACAAAATAATGTTCAGCAATTTGTTCCAAGGTTTCTGCATCGAAAAACGCGTTTTCTTGCTGATTCAACATGTTCTCGTAACGTTGTACGGAAGATTGAATGTCTTCTTTATTCTCGTCGAATTCGGGATCTAGCATTTTTCAGAATACATTTTTACTAAAATAAAGAATAATATTTATTCTTGAACGCCTTTTCAGCTTATTTTTGTTCCAAATAAATGATAATGTCAAAAATCTGCGCGATTGCGGACCTCGGTACGAATACTTTTCAATTACTAATTTCACCTAAGAATGAATTTCAAGTTTTGAATCAGCTGCAAAGGCCAGTGGGCTTAGGGATGGGAGCAATGGAAAAGGTGACATTGCAGGAGGATGCCATGGATCGTGCTTTTGTTTGTTTGAAGGAATTTAGTGACCTTTTTCTGGCCAAAGGTGGAGATTTGTCTGATTTTCGAGCCATTGGAACAAGCATAATAAGACGTGCTTCGAATGCGGATGCTTTTATTCAACGTGTTAAAAAGGAGTTAGGCATTCAAATTCAAGTGATTGATGGAATGCAAGAGGCTGAATATATCTATTCAGGTATACGAAATTCCTTGCCTGAACGTTGGGAGAAAACTAGTTTAGTGATGGATATTGGTGGAGGAAGTGTGGAATTTATCTTGTTTAAAGGTAATGAAGTGCTTTACCGGGCGAGTTTGGAACTGGGAGGTTTGCGTTTAAAATCGATGTTTTCTGTGAATCATGAATTCAATCTATCTATCATAGACGATTTAGATAGTTATGTTTCGAAAGAAATGCAGGTCTTATTTAGTGAATGCGAGAGGGCGAGGCCGGCTGTTTTAATAGGAGCCGCGGGAGCTTTTGAGACGATTTTAGAATTAGAGAATAGACCAGGCCTTGCGCCGGCTTCCTGCGAAATAGACCTAGCTCAATTTCGATGGCATAAAAAGAGTTTAGATAGTTTGCCTTATCAGGATAGGGTAGTATACCCTGGAATGAAGGCTTTTAGAGCAAGTATTTTTCCATATGCGACTTTTTTAGTGGAGAAAGTAGTGACAGAATTAGGAATAAAAGAACTTTGGTTTTCGTCCTATAGTTTAAAGGAAGGATTTTGGTTTAAAGAACTCTCACCTTCGATTAAACAACCGTAGAGATTGTAAAAAAAAAATTGTAAACTTGTAGTAAATAAGATTAATCAACCTCATCCTATGGCTTTTTCGCT